>JAQXDG010000082.1 GCA_029251505.1 Glaciecola sp.
GCTATATCTGCACATTTTATATGCACTCTTATATCTCATTAAATGCTCGCGTTGCACTAATTATGTGCAGGCAGTATTAATGAACTTCTCTACTAGGGTGTTATCATAGGGGTATGCAATTTTTGATTAATTCTGACTCGTTTACTGAGTTAACTACACCTCTTCGCCCTCTCCAGTCACCACGACTTATCCCGTGGGGTTGGATTATGCTGTCGATTGGTGCGCATGTTCTTGTGTTGTTAATATTAATCAAGTTTGCTACCACACCTGAGATCTCTAAATCCCTCAATACAGCGTCAAAGCAGCGCCCCATTATTGCCGCAAAACTACTGACACACGCACGTATTATTCCAAAAATAAATACACTGGCAGTGAGCCCTACAATTACGCCTCGCAAAGCTGAAGCCTTACCAGTCGAGCCAATACCAGCTGATACAGCACCAGCCGATACAGTGCAAACCGCATCGCCACCTCCTCAAGTAGCTAGCCTAGTGCCGCAGCAAGACACTCAGGATATCGTTTCGGAGGTACCGCACACCTTTTCTTTTGCCGAAGCAGAACCGGTAATATTCTCATCATCGCAGTCTCGCTTGCTCTCCAATACGACGACGCGTGCTGAAGTGCAGGCATTTTTTAATACATTTAACAGCGCTGAAACACAAGAGGATGCGCAACAAGGGGCAAATCACTTTGCTGCTGCGCAAATTAGTCCTGAGCTTTTTGCGGGTGCACCGGTGTTAACCCCTGCACAACAAGATGCTAAAGAGATCTATGATGCTAAAATTAATGTGGATTGCTCCAGTGGTGTGAATAAGGTGCTTGCCACCATCAGTCAATTTACGTTGCATGCCGTAGTCTGCCAAGATAAGGGCAACATTGATGCGTTTATTCAGCAGCGTTTGGCAGGAAAAGACAGCCGAGAACGTTTACAAGGGCTCAAGCCTCGCAAGCAACGTCGTGATTAACTTCATTGCTTTTTTAGCCAAAAATCCGCTCCCACCAGGCTTTTTTCTTGGGTTTAATGGGTTTAGGCTTGGCAACAACATTCCCTGAACAACTTAAAACTTGTTGACTGAGCCCTGACGAAATCGCCGGTAGTGAGACACTATCAGGACAACCTGCTTGCATTTGCGCACCAGTTTGCGCACTAAAATGAGCAATTTCCAGTCCTTTAGGAAAGCGTCGTGACAATGATTTAGGTTCCATTTGAGCTTGAAAGTCCATGTAAACTTGCATTGCGCCACTACTGCCACTTAATCCTGTCTGCGCATTATTGTCATCACCGACCCAAATACTCGCTAGCAAATTACGATCAAATCCAGCAAACCAGCTATCTCGGTAATCATTGGTTGTGCCGGTTTTACCAGCTAGATTAATACCTTTAAAGCGCTTTCCTACCTGTCGTGCAGTGCCATCTTTAGTGACTTTATGTAATGCATAATTCAATAGATAAGCGACCTGGCGATCAATGCGCTGTTCACTATAATCACTGTGCGCCCATAATAATTGATTGCGTGGTGATAAGATTGCACTCACCGTGTGCAACGGTCGATAGACCCCTTCATTGGCGAGGGTTTGGTACATTTGATTAACTTGTAGCGCAGATAAATTAATCGCCCCTAATGCAATCGCAGGTAAGCTTGGCACGGGCTCATCAATGCCTAGCGCAGCCAGTGTTGCCACTAAATTATCAATCCCTGTATCTAACGCAACTTGCACCGCGGGTAAATTATAAGAGGATATTAGCGCATCTAATAAACGTACTTCACCGCGAAATTTTTTGTCTGCGTTTTGTGGTGCCCAGCGCTTACCTCGTTCATCTTCCATTACGATAGGCGCATCTGGAATAATACTCGCCAACTGATAATGTGTGGCATCACGCAGTGCATTATAATAAATCGCCGGTTTGACTAACGAGCCGATTGAGCGTCGGGCATCTAATGCTCGATTAAAACCTTTCATATCTGGTACGGCATCCCCGATAATTGCGCGGATCCCGCCACTGCGAATATCACTTAGCACCATCGCACCTTGCAGAGCTGAAATATTTCGAGCCTCAGCAAGATTCTTTACCCGTTGGGATAGGGCTTGTTCTGCACGCCGTTGCGCATTAATATCTAACGTAGTAAAGACTTTTAAGCCCGATTGACGAATATCAGGATCGGCTAATACTTGAGATAACTCACGCGATACCTGATCCATAAAAGCGGGATGCTGACCGCTAGCGAGACTATCACCCGCTGCGACTGTTAAGGGTTGATTAAGCGCATCAAGATACGTTGCCTTATCTATTTTGTCCGCTTCAAACAAGATCCGTAACACTAAATCACGGCGTTCTTGCGTGCGTTCAGGTGCGCGTTTAGGGTTGTAATAAGAGGGTCCTTTCAACATGCCAACCAGCGTTGCCATTTCGGGTAAATTTAATTCATTAATGGGACGGTCAAAATAAAAATGCGAGCCTAGGCCAAACCCATGTACCGCTTCCCCCCCATTTTGCCCAACAAACACTTCATTTAAATACGCCTGAATAATCGCATCTTTGCTGTATCGAGCATCAATAATTAACGCCATCAATGCTTCTTTAATTTTACGGGTATACGATTGCTCACGCGACAAATATAAGTTTTTGACTAGCTGCTGGGTTAATGTCGACCCACCTTGTACTTTTCGCCCAGCACTGATATTTGCTAATAGTGCGCGTGCGATGGCTAACGGATTCACGCCCCAATGGGTATAAAAGTCTTTGTCTTCGACCATGACCAACGCTTCAACTAATAATGGAGGGATATCATCTAGCGTAATCAGCATCCGATCTTCACGATTGCCTGACACTAAACGCGTCACTAGCCAAGGCTCAAAGCGCAATTGCGGCAAGGATTGATTGGTCGCTATATCCGTAATCGAAGCAATGCGTGTGTCCTGCCAGCGAATTCGAATATGTTTCGCTGAAGCATAACCATCTGCAAAATCAAACGCGCGGCGATAAACCACCACTGAGGTTTGTCCTACCGCATATTCTCCGACACTCTGTACCGTGCGTTGGCGTCGATAGCCAAGTAATTTGAGTTCGTCGATAATTTCTTTTTGAGATATTTCTTCTTTTACTGCAAAAGTAAGCGGTCGGGCATAAACTTGTGCCGGTACTTGCCATTTATTTCCGGAAAAATGAGGCTTAATTTGCGCATCCAAATACACAACATAGGCTGCGATTAACGTCAAAAACGCAATCACAAAAGGTAAAAAATGGGATTTTATCCAAGAGGCGACTTTTTTTAGCAAGTTTTTTTCCTAATAGTATAGCGACGAATCATTCTTAAAAGGATCAGAGCAAACCTAGATAAAATGGGGTCAGATCCCATTTAATATAGATTTAGATTTAAGTTTTTGTATTTTTCAGTTTATTTTAACCCAAAATAGCCCATC
>JAQXDG010000116.1 GCA_029251505.1 Glaciecola sp.
GGATGTTATTTTTCTATCTCTATTTACTAAACTATCGATCTATTGCTTCGCACATTAACCACTGTATACTTAACTAGTGTTTAATGTTGATTAAGTATGGTTAATTCTTTATGCGGTTATTTATTGCTGAAAAGTCTAGTTTAGGTCGGGCTATTGCAGAGGCGTTACCTAAGCCATTAAAAAAATCACCCGGTTTCATTGTCGCAGCAAATGGTGATACGGTAACTTGGTGTATTGGTCACTTGTTAGAACAAGCACAACCTGAAGCTTATGATCCGGCATATAAAAAATGGTTACATGAACATTTGCCCATTTCACCTAAACAATGGCAACTGCAGCCCAAAGCCAAAACTGCAAAGCAATTGAGTGTGATTGCTAAACTACTAAAAAAAGCCACAAGCATCGTGCATGCTGGTGATCCAGATCGCGAAGGTCAGTTGTTAGTTGATGAGGTCATTCATTATCTCGGTGTAACATCGAAACAGAAAAATAACATCCAACGTTGCTTAATCAACGATTTAACACCTAAAGCAGTAACACAATCGATTAACACATTACGGGATAATCGGGAGTTCATTGCCCTATCCACTTCAGCCTTAGCAAGATCAAGAGCCGATTGGTTGTATGGTATTAATCTAACGCGAGCCTATACAATACAAGGCCAAAAAGCTGGCTATCAAGGTGTGTTATCGGTCGGTCGTGTACAAACTCCGCTATTAGGTTTGGTAGTTCGAAGGGATTGGTTAATTGAGTCTTTCGTGAGTCAAGCCTATTATGAAGTATGGGCTAACCTCTGCACAGAACAAGGCGATCAGTTTAAAGCTAAATGGGTACCCAGTGCAGCCTGCAAGCCATATTTGGATGATCAAGGACATAATTTATCTAAAGCATTAGCCCAGAATGTCGTGCAGCGTGTCAGTCATCAACCGGCAACAGTTACAGCGCTGAAACGCAGCCAAAAATCGCAACCAGCACCCTTGCCTTATAATTTATCGTCTTTACAGATCGACGCAAACAAAGCCTTTGGTTTATCCGCTAAACAAGTATTAGATATCTGCCAAACGTTATACGAACGCCACAAGCTGATCACCTACCCGCGTTCTGATAGCCGTTATTTACCCCATGGACACTTTGCACAAGCCGCTATTATATTGCAATCCATTAAACATAACGCGCCATTATTGGGCAAACAAGGCCAGCTTATTAACGACACGTTGACTCAAGGTGACTATTCGTCCAAATACAAATCAAAAGCATGGAACGATAGCAAAGTAGATGCCCACCATGCCATTATTCCGACTAATAAAAAGACTCAGCAATTAAGTGGTCGTGAAGCGGATGTATATGGCTTAATTAGCCGAAATTACCTTGCTCAATTTATGCCTAAACACGAATATTATGAAACGCGCGTAACGGTGGACATTCAGAATGGTCATTTTGTTGCTTCAGCCAATGAATTGATTAACCAAGGTTGGAAATCTATATTTATTCGTTCAGGTAAGAAGACCGCAACATTTTCAGATGAGCAGTCCCATGCACAGCCACCTAAACTCGAACCTTCATCACCGCCATCGTTGCCTAAGCTAGCCCTTAATGAACCTTTGAACTCATTACAAGCCGAATGCGTTGATAAGCAAACCAGCCCACCCAAACCTTATACGGATGCAACTTTATTAGCTGCAATGACTGGTATCAGTGCGCATGTTCGCGATCCACAATTAAAAAAAGTACTACGTGATACCGACGGTTTAGGTACAGAGGCCACTAGAGCAAGTATTATTGAATTACTGTTTACGCGTAAATATTTAACCCGTTCAGGTAAATCCATTACTTCCACGGTAACGGGGCAAACGCTGATCAAGGCATTGCCTGATGAAGCGACTTACCCTGATATGACTGCTCGTTGGGAGTCACAGT
>JAQXDG010000118.1 GCA_029251505.1 Glaciecola sp.
CAGGGTGAGCCTTTTTTTATGCCTAAAATAAAGTATGGGTGCATGGATACCCAATAAAAAACTTAGGAAATCCAAGACCCTTTAAAAGGACACGGAAAAGTACAAGAAAAAGGACACGATAAAGGATATTTAAACATACACGCAACGAGTCATTGTTTTCATAGGGAAATAAAAAGGTAGGCCTGACATAAGCTGCAGGGATATGATTGGTCAAAAACTAACTAAATAGATGTCATGAGGCATGACATCTATCATTACTGTGTATTACAAATAGGCACTTAACGCTTCACTATCACCAATGAACTCACCAGCGCCGGCACGGGGCTGTTATTTAAAGAAAAGGCTTCCCTGAGGGTGAGCCTTTTTATTGCCTGAAATAAAGTATCATCAAACCTTATCTTGTAATAGATCTCGTATCGATTGAGGTAGGAAAGAACGGACCCTTTTAGTGATCATTATTTCATGTTTGTGCCACATAATACCCAGATAAATGACACCCAAACCTAACACGGTAAGTGAAACTGGAAACAGCCAACTATCTTGAAATATGTTAATGGCTAAATATCCAATATAATTACAGCTACCGAATGCGCCAAATACTGTAAATACTTTTCGAACTAAAATAACACCGATGAAAATTAATATTAAATTAACGAAAAAAAATAATAGTTTGTCAAGTTCACCTTCTGACTTTATAGACGCAAATCCGCTCCAAAAAGCAATTACCCCAAATAAATATAACCAGAAAGCGTAGTCAGCTTTAGGATGGGCTTTCACATCAACCCAGAAGGCAACACCAATCATCACTAATCCAGAGTAAAGAGAAACTAAGGAGCGTAATGCTGTATCTTCATCTCCACCGGATAATATAACAGTAAGATCCATACTCAAATACCACAATGTAAACGCTATAGGCATGATTAGAAATGGATATTTGTACTTCACGGCAACTAATATACCAACCACGAGAGTGCCTAATTCCATGTAGAGCCAATGAGTTTTAATCGTTGTGTGGAATTCCTGATAATTATTGTCTGAGGGCCAAAAACCAAGCCATTGCTGTATTCCATAAATTAATAATGGTGTTATACAGACTACGAAAGTGGCACAAATTCCCGCCGGGATAACAAGGTTTTTTAATGCAAAATGATTAGTAAGTAGCATTCCAATGAGCATATAAACCATTGAAATAATGACAATACCTAGGCCACCGAATGACTCCCAAGCTAAATTCATAAACAATGTCATTGCACCAATAGCAATTAATCCACCCATATAATATAAAACATGCGTAAATGAAAAATTGGGTTGATCTTCTGATTGGACATGTAAAAAATCGTACAGACGGTCTGCTTCGATTTGAGTAATGATATTGTGTAAGACTGCCTCATCTAACTGTTTCTTTGAAACATTCATGATAAATCTCGGTAATATAATTGTACTAACAGTATTATTCAGGGATCGGACGAAAAAAATCCCAAGTACAAATATGACTAGCCCATTTCTAGTGTAGTACGTATCACTGATTAGGAATGACTATTATCATTTTAGACAAGGTTTATGAATCGGATAGGTTAACTCACACCAAGACTATTTGTC
>JAQXDG010000121.1 GCA_029251505.1 Glaciecola sp.
CAGGGTGAGCCTTTTTTTATGCCTAAAATAAAGTATGGGTGCATGGATACCCAATAAAAAACTTAGGAAATCCAAGACCCTTTAAAAGGACACGGAAAAGTACAAGAAAAAGGACACGAAAAAGGATATTTAAACATACACGCAACGAGTCATGGTTTTCATAGGGAAATAAAAAGAGGTGTGCACTATCAAAGTGTATTTATCTACACAACAATGAACACACTTGTTCTATACGTGTTGTTTGATCAATATTTAAGGGTAAGTTGAGGATTAAAAACACTTGCTCTTCAGCCATTTCAACCTTGGGTCTTTGCCCTCTATTTAAAATATCTTCAGCATGTAGTTCATGCATCGCCGTCATGTCGACAATTGACTTAAGTAATTATCAGAGGGTTGTCCTTGGATGTGCAACCAAGTTTTAGTATTTTGCGAGTTCAACAGTGAGGCCATCGATGATTCATAAATGCCTTCAATACTCTGGATCTGATTTTCATCATATACCACGCTATCAATAACAAAGTCAGTTGGCTCTTGACTGCTGAGTGTGCCTGGCTTAGTACTTGGAGCGTGATAATTCCGGTTAAACAATTCCATGTTAGTGCCCTTCCTTACACTTCGTGATCAGTACCTTTGAGATGACTCTTTTGTGACGAGTTTGAGACTTTAACTGGCAATTGCTTTCGCGCAATTTCAACTATATCTTGATTGCTTGTACGTTCAATTAATTTAACACGGTGATGCATCGCGACTTTGGCTAAGATATGCGCTGTAACTGGCGCAGTAATAACTAAAAATAGAGTAATGAGTAGTTCGTTAATACTGACATACCCTTGTAAATGATACATATATACCATTGAGCCGATTAGAATTCCGCCAAGGCCTAACGTCGTGGCTTTGGTAGGCGCATGCAGACGTGCATAGAAATCTTGTAATCGTAATAGCCCAATAGAGCCAACAAGTACAAAAACACCACCTGAAAGTAGTAATATAGATATTAATAGTTCGGTATAAAAACTCATATATGGATCCTTTATTCGATGATATCGCCGCGTAGCAAATACTTACCAAAAGCAACGCTACTGACAAACCCTAACATAGCAATTAACAATGCAGCCTCAAAATACAACGGTGTTTGGTTATATATCCCATATAATAGAATCAAGGCTATGCTGTTAATATACATTGTATCGAGCGCTAATATTCGGTCTACAATATCGGGTCCAATAATAAGTCGCCACAAATTCAATACCAGAGCAATACATAGCATCACCCCAACGATCATAACGGTCATTTCTAACATCCGAATATCTCCTTTACGCGCGATTCATAGCGTTGCTTAATTAAATCGATGACCTCTTGCTCATCATTCGGCAAATTTAACACATGTACATAGAGCCACTTTTCATCTTTAGATATATCAGCACTAACTGTCCCTGGGGTCATGGTGACGGTACTAGCAAGAACCGTAACGGGTAAGGTTCCGGTTAAATCAATTGGCACTGCAACAAAGCCCGGTTTAATTTTGTTCATTGGCCCAATAACCAAAAGAGCGACTTCAATATTTGCAACGACGATGTCTTTAAGAACAACTAATGCATAACTGATGGCTTTCAATGGTCTTTTAACTTTCGGCTGCGGCACTCTTAAAGGGGCGCATAATAATGGAATGACGATAGCAAGCACACTACCTAATAGAATGTGTCCTAAACTTAGCGTTGTGTTAAGCATGAGCCACACAATCAATAGAAAAAAGCTATGTAACGGCATCGGCATTATACGAGAAAAATTATTAGCGAAGAGACTCATTGTGCATCTCCTTTTAGATTCATGAGCTCAATTAATTGAGGCACATCATGTAATTGGGCTGCTGCATTATTCGTGTATTCAACGATACTAGCACCAAATAACGACAGCACAGGAGATGCGCCGAGTAAAACGACGGCACCACCAATCTTCCATTTGGATATATCGTGTACTTGGACTGCTTGGTTACTTTTGGTATAACGCCAAAACAGTGTCGTACCGGCTCGAGATAGGGCAATAATAGTCGCTAAACTAGCTAATAAAATAATTGACCAGACCCATAGCCTTTCGTCAGTATTGGTCGCAGATTGTAAAATCACTAACTTACCCAAAAAGCCTGAAAATGGTGGTAGGCCAGCAGCTGTCATTGCAGCGATGACAAATAATATTCCCAGTAATGATTGTTGCTTCATCTTGCGAGCAATAACAAAATAATCAAGTGCCTTACCACGTTGTTGACCCAGCATATCTGCGATTAAAAACAAGGCACCAGTTATCAAGGTACTGTGAATTAGGTAAAACAGACCCGCCGCTGTTGCTTCTGGAGTTCGCAGTGCAAACGCAATTAAAAGTGTACCAACTGAAACAAGAACAAGATTACCGATAAGAATACGTAAGTTAGTACTAGCTAGTGCGCCTATCGTCCCTAATACAAGAGTAAGAATGGCTAGGGGCCAAATCCAAGGTTGAATCATATTCGCTAACGCACCTGCCTCTTCGCCAAATACCACCGTGTAAACACGGAATATGCAATAGACACCAACCTTGGTCATAATCGCAAACAGTGCAGCAACAGGTGCACTCGCAGCGGCATAGGTACGAGGTAACCAAAAATGCAAGGGAAGCATCGCGGATTTTAATCCAAAGACAACCAATAACAACGAACCACCAGCTTGAGCAATGAGTTGATTGCTCGGCGATAATTGCGCGACTTTGACAGCCATATCTGGAATGTTGAGAGTGCCGGTGATGCCATATAATGTGCCGAGTGCAAATAAAAACAAACTAGAGCCAATCAAATTCAAAATTACATAGTGCATGTTAGCCGCAGTTTTTTGCTTGCCCTCGCCATGCATCAGTAACGTGTATGATGCGATAAGTAGCACTTCGAAAAAGACAAATAAATTAAATAAATCGTTGGTTAAAAACGCACCATATATACCTAATAATTGAAACTGAATAAGTGGATGGAAGTATTTACCATCTCGGTCTATTCCAGAAAATGAATACATCGTTACACCAAGACCTAAGAATCCAGCAAGAACAACGAGCATCGCTGAAAGTAGATCCGCGTATAATATGATCCCAAAAGGTGGCTGCCAATCGCCAACGGCATACAATGTAGGGCCGGTTGTGATGACGGATATCATCAGCACAATCGAGCAAATTAATTGAGCAAGTATCAAGCAAGCTGCAGCAACACGTCGATATTGATATTTTTCTGGCCCAGCAAAGGGTGGCAAAAGCATGAATAAGCCACCCAATAAAGGGATTAAAATCGGTAAGATAACCAAATGAGCAGTCATATTTTGTCCCTATTTGGCTTGATTAATTTTCTGGTATCTGGCGGCTCACTGCCATCAACAAAATCATTTCCTAAATCAGCACGTGCGCGCATGGACAAAATCACCACAAAGGCAATCATCGCAAAGCCAATGACGATTGCTGTTAAGGTTAACGCTTGCGGCAGTGGGTCAGCATAGGAATCAGACATACCCAAAATCGCGGCATCTTTAAGGTTCAACCGTCCACTAGAAAATAAAAATAAATTGACGGCGTATGAGAGCATTGTCAAACCGACCACAACTGAGAATGTTCGGCCACGAAGACAGAGGTACACACCACAGGAGGTTAAAACACCAACACAAATTACGTATAATGTTTCCATTATTCCTCCGCTGTTGGGCGATGCGATGAGGTTAATTTACCCAAGCTCGCCAAAATTAATAATGAAGCACCAATCACCGTTAAATAAACTCCCAAATCAAAAACCAGGGCACTAGCCAATTCGATTTCGCCAATAAATGGGATATCAAAATAGTCAAACCAAGTCGTCATAAATGGGCGATCGAAATACCAGCTACCGATACCTGTTAAAGTAGCAATTAAAATACCCATTGCTATTAGCGTTTGATAGTCTACTTTTATGCGCGGTTTAACCCAATCAACGCCATGTGCTATATATTGTTGTATAAGCGCGACAGAGGTGATTAAGCCGGCAATAAAGCCCCCGCCAGGCATGTTATGACCACGTAGAAAGATATAAAAAGACACGAGTAATGCCAGTGGTAGTAAACTTTGAGAAATCATAGCCAATATAGGCGGATGGCGATCTTCAGTCCAAGGTAAACCCTGCTCATTAGCCGATGGCATCGCTAAACGAACGCGTGCAAGTAAGTTAAAAATACCGAGCGCAGCGATACCTAATACTAGAATTTCACCAAGAGTATCGATGCCTCTAAAATCAACCAATATAACGTTTACGGCGTTAGTTCCGCCACCGCCGGTCTTACTATTAGCTAAGAAAAATTCAGAAATCGTCGTTAAAGGCTGCGTGATAAATGCATAGTTGATTGTTGCAACCAAACCACCTATTGCAGCAGCAATACCGACATCTCTTGCAACTCTTGAGGGAGCGGATTCTGCCGGAGTTTTTTGTGGTAAAAAATACAAAGCGAGCATCAATAATATGACGGTGACGACTTCAACTGCAAGTTGAGTAAGGGCTAGATCCGGTGCTGAAAAGCGCGCAAATGCGATAGATACAATAAGCCCTACAACCGATATCATAATTAGTGAGACCATGCGTTTGCGATGGAATATGACAGTGGCGATTGCACTTAAGCACAGAATAATCGCGGCAGTGATTTCTATGCCACTCAATGCTTGATCAGGGTAGTGGGTTTTAGCTGTATCAAGGTTAATCAATGGAATGGCTGTGACAGCAATGGCAAACATCAACAATGCAGCAATATAGCGCTGCAATGACCCGTTATTAATTGTTTCATGTGCTTTGGTCGCCAAGTTAACGAGTCGTTGCACGGCGCCTTCAAAAATTAATTTTTCGTCCGTTTCTTGAAATTGTGCCTGAAAACGGTACAAATGACTGCGATAGGCATACACAATCAAGCCCCCACCAATCGCGATAGCGCTCATTAACAAGGGCATATTAAACCCATGCCAAATCGCAAGGCTGTAATAAGGTACTGTGGTCATGAGGACGCTGGCCGCTGCCGCTTTGAGTAATCCGCCGATAATAAATTCAGGGAATATGCCCACTAATAAACATAATGTCACTAATATTTCGATAGGGATCTTCATATAGCGCGGTGGCTCATGCGGTGTTTTAGGTAAATCTTTGGGTTCGCCATTAAAAAACACATCGTGAATAAAGCGCATAGAATAAGCTACTGCAAATACGCCCGCGAGTGTGGCTAATACAGGAATCATCCATGACAAAAAGCCTAACGCCGATGAGTGTAGCGTTTCGGCAAGAAACATTTCTTTGGACAAGAAGCCATTAAACAAGGGGACGCCTGCCATCGATGCTGCTGCTACCATGGCTAGTGTGGCGGTGTAAGGCATAAAACGCCATAGACCACCGAGCTTGCGCATGTCTCGAGTGCCGGACTCGTGATCAATAATTCCTGCGGCCATAAACAAAGAGGCCTTAAATACAGCATGATTCATAATATGAAATAGTGCAGCTACTGCGGCCAACGGTGTATCCAGTCCTAGCAGCAGCACAATCAAACCTAGGTGGCTGATTGTTGAATATGCCAACAAGCCTTTTAAATCATGTTTAAAAAGTGCGACATATGCGCCAATTAATAAGGTGATGAGGCCTGTCATACTGACAATTAAAAACCACATTTCGGTCCCAGATAACACGGGATAAAAACGTGCTAGTAAAAAGATACCGGCTTTAACCATGGTTGCTGAGTGTAAGTAAGCACTCACTGGTGTTGGAGCAGCCATGGCATGTGGTAACCAAAAATGAAACGGGAATTGCGCAGATTTGGTAAACGCACCGAGTAAGAGTAATATTAATGCAACAGAGTAAAGTGCGTGTTCACGGATCAGGTCACCACTGGCTAATATGGTGCTGAGCTCATAGCTACCAACAATGTTAGCGATGATCAATAAGCCTGCAAGTAGTGCCAAGCCACCAGCACCCGTGACGGTGAGTGCCATGCGTGCGCCTTTGCGTGATTCGGATTTACTAGACCAGAAACTGATTAATAAAAATGAACTAATACTAGTGACTTCCCACGCCATCCAAAGCTGAAGTACGTTGTTTGCTAGTACGATGGACAACATAGCTGTCATAAATAAGATTAGGTAAGAAAAGAATCTACCCATTGCTTCTTTTTCTGATAAGTAATATCGAGCGTATAGAATGATGAGTAATCCGATACCCAAAATAAGTAGAGAAAACATTAATGCTAAACCATCAAGGTGCATAGATAATGTCAGGCCTGCCGAGGGGATCCACTCTAGATATTCAACGATGACCTCACCTGCAAGCACTGCGGGTAGTAAACTGATGATGTAGCCTAGTGCAATGGCGGGAGCCAGCATGGTGGCGAGAGTATTGATCCTACGCCCAAACCTTTCGGTTAGTATGGGTATCAATGCCCCAATCAATAAAAATGCGGTGATCCAAAATAAGCTCATCGTTGCGCCTTGCTCCATTTATTCATCTACGATTATTACGCGTTTATAGGGTTATACTATAATGTGTTTGGAGGGATAAGTCTTAATATTTCATACGCTTTGTGTACAAAACAAGATCTCGTTTTTTTTGATTATGGTATCACCAAACTATCGGCAGTTTCTAGCGACACTCAAGTAAAATACGACAGGGATGAATGATTGATCAGTTGTTCACGTGAAAGAGCTTATAAAGGGACCGCAGTAGTATATTTTTGCTGTCTCAATATTAAATTGGTGGTGGATGAGCGCACAATCCCCAATCGTAACAGGCGCTGCATAATAAATTTTTCGAGGCTCTCGTTGTCTGCCTCTATGATCTTTAGCACATAATCATTGGAGCCAGTGATAGAAGAACATTCAATAATTTGGTCTTGGGTTGCCACAAAGTTGTCCAATGTTTCAATCGTTTCTTGGCGGTGGTCGAGTAGCGCGATATGCACATAAGCCATGGCCGTTAATCCTAACGCTTTTGGATTAAGCATGCCTACGTAACGTTCAATGACACCGCTATCTTCCAGCTTTTTAACTCTGCGCCAACATGGCGAACTAGATAAACTCACCTTCTCAGCCAAATCCGCGTTACCAATTTTCCCATCGGTTTGCAAAACTCGTAAAATACTGCGATCAAAATTATCTAAGTTGTGCATGGTAAATAATTTCCTTAAATGTGCTTTACAGGGTAAATCTCTCCCTAAAATACCGCTTTAACATTAAGTTAATAAGTTATTACCGCAGAATATGAGCAATACTATCCTAAACAAATAAGGATAATGATATGCCAAAACAGACTAACTATATCGCTAAAGTGGCTGACAACACCGGGTTTATTGGCTACAGCGATGCAGAGCACGGAGTTTGGTCTGACTTATTTAAGCAACAGCAAGCCTGCGTCGAACGATATTCTGCTGATGTATATCTTGACGGGTTAACTAAACTAGCAATGCCCAGCGAGCGAATTCCTCAATGTGCTGAAATTAGTCATCTGCTGCAACCGCTTACTGGATGGCGCGTTGCGCCGGTACCTGCATTGATCAGTTTTGGTCGATTTTTTGATACCCTAGCAGAGAAATCCTTTCCTGCAGCCTCATTTATTCGTAGTCGAGCGGATTTTGATTATATAAAAGAGCCGGATATTTCCCATGAAATTTTTGGTCATACCCCTTTACTAACCGATCCTAGTTTTGCACGTTTTTCTGAGACGATAGGCAAGATCGAACAGCAAGTTGCTCCAGCCGATTACAGTTGGCTCATCCGTCTATACTGGTTTACCATCGAATTTGGTTTACTCAATCAAAATGGTGTTTATAAGGCACTGGGTTCAGGTCTGAACTCATCACCCACCGAGCTTATTTATAGTGTTGATAGTCCCGAGCCTGAGCGTCGCGAATTTAATGTCATTGATATATTACGAAGACCTTATCGTATTGATATTCATCAACCAATTTATTATGTCATCGACAACATAGAGGATCTCCTTCAAGTGACTGAGCGAGACTTATTGAGTGAGATAAAAAAGGCGCAATCTTTGGGGCTCTATGACGCTGGGCAATCCGCTTGAGACTCTGGGCTGGCACCGATAAACGCCGCTCAATGCTCAAATTAACACAGACAGGGCTGTCTGTTTATGCCGAGCTGGTGCCTATCTCCTATGATTATGAGCAAGCACTGTTGACCTGTTTTAGTGATGCGGAACGTGAGCAATTTAGCGAGCTGATTGATCGTTTATACGAGCATGCCGGAAAGCCAACGTAACGCCTTTATTGTATTTAATTTTTCGATATGCTTAAGTACCTGAAATAATGTACTTAAATTTGTTCTCATTTAACAAAAATAGCGTATAACATTCACAATTAAACCTTATTTAAATTTTAACTAAATTATCTTTCCCCATTTTGGAGCCCCTTATGAGTGATGCATCGACCAATCCTAAAAGTTATAACAAGCGCGTAAACTGGATTGCACACGTTGTGGTGACATTACTTATTCTTGTTGTTACTGCGTTAATCATGATGAGTTTGTTTGGTAGTAAACCTCAGGCACAGCGTTGGGGTGGTGAGCGCAAAGCGCCATCTGTTGCCGTTGATATTGCTGATCTGGTACAAAGCGACTTTCAAGTTTGGATAGATTCTTACGGCACTGCCCAGCCTCTTACACAAACTCGTTTAGTGTCAGATGTCAGTGCTCGTGTGTTACACGTTTCACCAAATATCCGTGCGGGTCGTTCTTTTAAACAGGGTGAAGTATTAGTTCAGTTAGATGACCGAGATATAAAAGTCGAAGTAGATATTGCAGCCTCTGCCACTGCTGAAGCGGAGTTTCGTTATTTACAAGAAGTCGCAGAATCTGAAATTGCAGAGCAGCAATGGAATGAGCGCCCAGCGACAGAAGCGGCGCGCTTACTTGCGTTAAGAAAACCTCAAGTAGCTGCAGCTAAGGCTGCGTTAACCGCTGCAAAAGCCCGTTTATCCAGAGCTCAGCTAGACTTAGAAAGAACCCAAATCAGAGCGCCGTTTGACGGTAAAGTGTTGCAGCAAATGGTCGATGTTGGGCAAGTGATTAGTCCTTCACAAGCCATCGCTGAGATCTATAGTACTGACGCTGTTGAAGTGAGACTGCCAGTCAAAATCAGTGATTTAGCTTATTTAGACATTAAAGATACTGATCTTGATGACATGAACCTACCAAGAGTGAGTTTAGTCGGTGAATTAGGTAATACCACATATGAATGGCAAGCCAGTATTGTGCGCAGCGAGGGGGTATTTGATCCTGCTACGCGTATGCTTTATTTGGTGGCGCAAATTGAAAATCCTTTCATCAATACTGACCGTCGTCCGGCGATCAGAGTCGGCCAGTTTTTACGAGCTAAAGTAGAAGGCCGTGCATTAGAGGATGTGTTCGTGATCCCAAGACGCGCAGTCTCACAAGACAATCGAATCAGTGTCGTTGATGAGGGGGTGTTAAGAAAACGCCAAATTATGCCACTGTGGACAGATGCTAACTCTGTGGTTGTCGCATCAAATGATACAACAAAGAACAATGAGTATAATGGCAATCAATTTCAGAAAAAACCGACGCACATTACGCTCAAAGCCTCAGATAAATTGATTTTAACACCAACGGCTAACTTGCCTGATGGCACACGAGTTACCCCATTGGTGTTTGTCGAAGAAAACAACAATAATTCGTTAAATTAAGGGAGTCTGACGATGATTGCTTGGTTTGCAAAAAACGACGTTGCCGCAAATATTCTATTCTTTGTGATTATTATTTCAGGGATTTATGTGGCGACGACGCAAATTCCTATCGATTTATTCCCTGAAGTTGAACAACGTAATGTCAGAGTATCGATGGTTCTACCGGGAGCTTCGCCACAAGAGACGGAAGAAGGCATTACGATAAAAATTGAAGAAGCGATTCAAGCGATAGAAGGTATACGTCAAATCACATCGCAAAGTCGCGAGGGTAGCGCTTCGGTGACAGTACAAGTCGAAGAAGGTTATGACGTTAGAGAAGTGTTAGACGAAGTCAAAATCCGTGTCGATGGGGTGAATAATTTCCCTGTAGAGGCTGAAAGCCTATTGGTTCAAGTACCGCAGTGGCGTCGAGATGCGATTGGCGTCGTCTTATTCGGTGATTACGATAATATGACCTTGCGTCGTGTTGCCGATGATGTCCGCGACGAACTAGCCGGTCTACCCGAGATTACCCAAGTTGAAGTGGATAACGTCTTACCTTTTGAAATTTCAATTGAAATTGCAGAATGGGCGCTGCGCCAATACGATATTAGTTTAGAGCAAGTTGCTGGTATCTTACGCCAAAACTCGACGGATGTGTCTGCCGGTAACTTAAAGACCAAAGGCGGTGATATTTTTATTCGTAGCCGCGGTCAAGCGTATCGTGCGAGTGATTTTGAATCGATACCGGTCATTACCACACAAGATGGCACGATGATCACGCTAGGTGATATTGCGACGATCCGTGACGAGTTTGAAGAAACCCCTCTGCGGATGCGTTTTAATGGTGTGCCAGCGATAGAAATTGAAGTCTATCGTTCTGGCGATGAAAGCATTATCGACGTGACGACGGCGGTGCGTAATTACATCGACAAAAAACAATTGGATATGCCGGATGGCTTGACCATCGATTTTTGGCGTGACCGCAGTGAGCCGATCAAAGCACGTCTTGAAACCTTAACCAAAAGTGCCTGGCAAGGCTTGCTACTCGTGATTATTATGCTTGCGCTGTTTTTACGTCCGTCGGTTGCGTTCTGGGTTTGCTTGGGTATACCGATGAGCTTTATGGGGGCATTTTTGTTTATGCCTTTGTTTGACGTCAGTTTAAATTTAATGAGTCTCTTTGCGTTTATATTAGTGCTGGGCATAGTCGTAGACGATGCGATTGTCACAGGCGAAAACGTTTATTCTCATTTACAAAAAGGGGAAGATCCGCTTAATGCTGCCATTAAAGGTACGCAAGAAGTCGCTGTACCCGTTACTTTTGGTATATTGACCACCGCCGCGGCGTTTTTACCTCTGGCTTTTCAAACCGGACGCGGTAGTTGGTATGCGGCAATCCCTTTGGTTGTTATCCCGGTGTTATTATTCTCACTTATCGAATCTAAATTCATTTTGCCGGCGCATTTAAAGCACGTAAAAATGAGAACCGAAAAAAATACGTCGCGTTTATCTAAAGTGCAGCAAAAAATAGCCAATTCTTTAGAAGTGATGATTGCAAAGGTTTATCAGCCCATTTTAGCGCAGGTGATGCGTTGGCGTTATGCGGCTTGGACCGCGATGTTTGCCTGTTTGATATTAGTGATTGGCACCATCGCAGCGGGTCATACGAAGTTTGTGTTTTTCCCTAGAGTGCAAAGCGAAGTCGCCACTGCCACATTAGTCATGCCTGCCGGTACCGCGTTTGAAAGCACCGACCGCATTATTTCAGCCATGACAATGCATGCCAAAGATTTACAAGAAGAATATCGTGACGCGGAAACGGGCGAATCGGTCATTCGCAATGTGTACTCAATTAGTGGTGGTCGAAATTCCACAACGGGCAGAGTGCAAATGGACATGATCCCACCGGAAAGTCGCACCGTCGACGTCACTACGCGTGAAGTGGTCAATCAGTGGCGTAAACGTGTCGGTCAGGTAGCCGGCGCTGAGCAGCTTAACTACCGCGCGGAAATTGGTGGTTGGGGTGGTTCGCCGATTAGTATTGAGCTGAAAGGCCGTAATACTGAGGCACTGAATACATTGGCCGAGGGCCTGAAAAAGCAACTGGAACAATACCCTGCTGTATCGGATATTGAAGATTCGTTGTCAGACGGTAAAGAAGAGCTGCAACTTGAATTAAAACCGGAGGCACGTTTGCTCGGTTTGAGTTTAAATCAAGTCGCTCGACAAGTTCGACAAGCGGTATTTGGTTTTGAAGTACAACGCGTGCAGCGCGGTCGTGAAGAAGTGCGAGTGATGGTGCGTTATCCATTAGAGGCACGTCAGTCGATTGAAACGTTAGAACAAATGATGATCCGCATTGGACCCAACCAAGAAGTGCCATTGTGGCAAGTCGCCAATGTGTTTCCAGGTCTAAGTCCAGATAGTATCTTGCGGGTTGACCGCCAGCGGACTATTTCTGTCAATGCAGATTTTGATAAAGAAGCCGGCGATCTATCACTAGTTTTAGACGAAGTGAATGAGTGGCTCAGCGAACAAATCAATGCGTACCCGGGAACGACGTTTGAAATGGCTGGGGAAGCGAGAGATCAAGCCGAATCCACTAACAGCTTAACCGTTGGGGCGATCGGGCTAACGATATTGATTTATATTTTGTTAGCGATCCCCTTTAAGTCATATTCACAGCCGATCATCGTTATGTCGGTGATCCCATTTGGTTTAGTTGGCGCAGTCATCGGTCACTGGATCATGGGCATGGATCTGACCTTATTGAGCTTTATGGGGATGCTTGCGCTGTCGGGTGTGGTCGTAAACGATTCGTTAGTCTTAGTGGATTATATCAACCAAAAACGCAAAGAGGGTGTGGCTTTAAAAGAGGCCGTCTACACTGCCGGTGGTCGTCGTTTCAGACCGGTACTACTGACGTCATTGACGACCTTTGCAGGTTTGGTGCCGCTGTTGTTTGAAACATCGACACAAGCGCAATTTTTGATCCCGATGGCGGTGAGTTTAGGCTTTGGTATTTTATTTGCGACGCTCATTACCCTGTTTATTGTGCCAATCAATTATTTGATTTTGGAAGATTTTAAAGGGTATATGAGACGTTATAAGAGCGATATGTTGGGGTTGATTAGCACTAAACGGTCATCGTGAGCTGCATCCACAGCTCACATCTGTTTACTAAAGTGCATGCAGCTATATTAATTAACCTATTGCAGCAATTAATTTTTGCGCCGCAAGCGCTGAGCTAGCAGGATTTTGCCCAGTGATTAACAAGCCATCTTGTACTGCAAAGGCATGCCAGTCCTCTGCTTTTTGATAGTGGCCACCACGAGCAATTAATTCGTCTTCTAATAAGAAAGGAACGACGTCCGTTAACTGGACCGCTTCTTCTTCAGTGTTGGTAAAGCCGGTCACAGCTTTACCTTTCACAACACACTCTCCGTTAGCATCTTTAATATTTAAAAAGGCAGCAGTGGCATGACATACCGCGGCAACAGGTTTGTTGGTATTCAGGAAGCTTTCGATAAGCGCAATAGACACCGCATTGTCAGTCAGATCCCATAATGGGCCATGGCCACCAGGGTAAAAGACAGCGTCAAAGTCAGTTGCTTGAATATCGGTTAATTTGGTTGTGTTTGCCATTAGGGTTTGTGCCGATGTGTCAGCGTCATAACGCTTAGTGGCGTCAGTTTGGAAGTCAGGCATTTCACTTTTAGGATCGATGGGCGGTTGGCCGCCAGCTGGGGATGCGAGTGTGACGGTCATGCCGGCATCAATGAAGGCGTAGTAGGGCGCAGCAAATTCTTCTACCCAAAATCCGGTTTTTTCGCCTGTGTTACCCAGTTTAGGGTGTGAAGTGAGCACCATTAATACATTTTTCGTTGTGTGTGTCGTCATTGTTTTTCTCATTTTTATTAGTGAATTATTTACATGTTATAAATTGTAATAACTGCTAATAATACCAATAAAAGACCATATTGGTTCAAAATGATGAAAAGAGCGTAGGCGAATGTTTTCGCTTACGCTCTGTATATATCTAATGACCTAACAACAAAGGTTTATTTTTGTTCTTTACCTAAAACCACATACATTCGGGCATTCTCAGGAACATCATCCTCAGAGTTTCCTGCCATGATGATACTCGTACCGGCTTTGACTCGACGTTCAAATAAAGACATCGTATTTTTTCCAAGTAAAAAATTATCTCCAGTGTCTTTATAGTCAGCTAAAAATGCTGGGCGTGGAACAGTGTCATCATGCCCGACCCAAACGATCATGTCTTTACCAGCTACAAATTGAAGCTGATCTCTGGCCCAATAAGCTTTGTCGGCATTTGGCACTCTGATATATTCAGCACCAACTAGATAACGAGGAATACGTAGATAGTTAATCTCTTGATCTATGTATGGTTTTTTTCCCCAATATGCATTAGTTCTTAATACCGCCTTTTCCAAGCCTGTATAACTGAATTGCGTAAACAAAGCACTGCGTTGTTCAGTGTTAACAGGTAGTGGGGGTTGCGGTGGTAAATATGCTGGTAATGGATCAGCAGAAATCAGATTTTGCGGATAGGTTTGTGGTAAATGCTTACTCAAACCATTCTTTATATCAAGTGCTTGACTATTGACTTGAACACTGACGTCTTGAAAACCTTCACGGCTGGCTGTGATCGTCACAACACCCGCTTCACGTGTTGAACGAATAGCGACTCGGTTGATGCCTGATTCAGTTTCAAGAAAGAAATTATTCGTACTTTTTTCTTTACCGCTGTTATATCCGCCACGCCACACTGCTGGCCCATCAACTTTGAATGTGACCATGCTTTGATCAAGAGGATAGCGGCGTCCTTGTTCATCGACTGCTTCAAAATCAATAAGCAAATAATCAGAGCCGTTAGCTAACCAACCATCTGGCCCAGTTATTGTACTTAGCTTTAGCGCAACGGGTTTGTTGACGGTCTCTTTGCTCTGGATTGCTCGCAATTTGCCGTCAATATATGTTTCAGCTTTTATTGTGCCTTTTTCAAATTTGACTGCTGGAAATTTAAAGGTATAACCATTTTCAGGTGTATCATTGGTACCAATAAGGACATCGTTAACATACAGTTTGACGGCTTGACCATTGGCTATCACAAACATGTCTTTGACGGTATCTTGCGGATAATTCCAATGGCCGATGATATGCGCTTGTGGTTCTGGGCGCCACATTGCCTTAGTTGCATAAAATGCTTCTTTAGGTAAGCGAACAGCATCAACTTCGCCGCTTGCTCGAGTGTTTTCAGTCGGGTTTCTTCCACCATGAGGGCCATCTGAAAATATCCAGTTTGCGCCACCGCTATGATAGGGTTTTTTACCCATTTTTTGCCACCAATGCTCAACTTGACGCACTGCAAATTTTTCAGAAGCAAATTTATAGACGTTCTTTTTATAGCGAGGGCTTGTAAAAAAGCGATTGTCAGGCGATTGTGAATCCCATACTCTGCGTGGACCTTCATCGCGATTGTACTCACTTTCGATCAAAGGTAAGTGCGCGTATTCTCTTTCCCATCCCTCTGTACCAACTTCTATAGAGATATAATCTTTAGATGCAAGCTTGACATCAGCTCGTCGATTACCCATCAATCGTTTCCCTTTCGGGTCAAACGTATCAATTGCTGCTAAGATATCTTGATAATTTTCATGAGATTCAGCCCAATTGCCGCCTTCCCATATGAATATGCTGGGATGATTACGATAGTACACAATCGTATCTTTAAACGCTGCAAATCGAATATCCCATGTTTCGCCAGAATCCTCTGATTCACCTGAAACACCGGGCATTAATGTAACAAAACCGTATTTATCTCCCATTGCAATTTCAGCTGGTGCACCTGCTGAATGGCCCCAACGAATGAAATTGCCACCCGCTTCATCCATTTGTCTAAATGTAAACTCTCTCATCCAATCCGGCATTGCTGCGCCAAGGCCCGCCCATGCGCCGGTTGGTTTTTGTCCCCAGCCGGTTAGCTTCACCTGTTCGCCATTAAGCCAAAAACCGGTGTCTTTATTAAATTCAAAATAGCGAACGCCCAGTGGGGTTGCATAGCTATCTACAATGTTATCGTTTATTTTGACATAGGTTTGCACAGTGTATAAATAAGGATATCGGGTTGACCATAGGATGGGGTTTGTTAAGGTGCCACCCATTTCAATATTAGCCATTTCATTTGGTGCAATCACCGCTTGCCCATCAAAAGACGCAACTACATCGCCATTGTTGTTAATCAATTCCGAGATTAATTCCACATTTTGCGATTGCTCTTGGCTATTTTTTACTTGTGCCTGTACTGTAATGTCTGCACGTTTCTCGCTAACATTTTCGGCATAGACATAGGTACCGACTGTCTTGAGATTGTCGTATAAAGGTAAAGTGATGTGAACTGGGTTCATTGCATGCAAAAAGACATTGCGATAGATACCGCCATGGGTTGGGTGCCAATGCTCATGATTCCAAACAAGAGGGAAGTTATCTCTAAAATTGTCACCACGTTCATTATTCACTTTTACCGCTAGAATATTAGCACTGCCATCTTTACTTAAATGAGGTGTCAGATCATATCCAAATGGAATAAAACCAGTTTGATTTTTACCCAAATGTACACCGTTGAGGTAGACATCAGCAATTTGACGAACGGATTCAAATTCGATGAAGATCTTTTTCCCTTGCTGTTCATTTGGCAATGTAAAGTGCTTGCGATACCACACTGTTCCGCGCCATTGCCCTATCTCGCCTTTGTGTTTACCCACACTGTATTCGTCAAAAGTATCTATGTCATTAAAAGTGTGCGGAGTGCTTATATTTGACCAGCTAGAATCGTCAAAATCGGTTTGATGGGCTCCCGAAGGGTTATCTTTAATAAATAACCAATCTGAATTGAAGTTATATTTAGTTCGTTGATCATAGACGGGAGTCTGGGCAACTGAAGATTGACTGCTGCGGTAAGTACTTTCAACAATTGTGGAGCACGCACTAAGCGTCGCTATAAGCGCTATAAGCGCTATAAAGGCGGCTCCTACCTGCATTTTATGTTTTAATAGTGACATTAATATAACCCTAAATAGTTAGCATCAATAAATTAGGTCAACTTCAAATATTTGCTCGGGAGCAATGAAAAAGTAAACCGAATCAAATGGTAGTTTTGGTCAACTGGCCTTACCAAATATTCATTATAATGCACTTTCCGTCATAATAGGTCAAAATTATATTTTATTTCTTTATTTCTATTCTTGAATTAATAATATCGACTAGTCTATTGTTAACACTAATGATGCTAATGAAATTGTAATTCTTCGGACAAAATAAGGATATTAATGAGCCTCTCTAAAGTACCTAACCCATTTTTTATTGATATTGAAGCCTCAAGCGCTTGATGATTGCAAGGCACTGATGAATTACTACCAACAAACGCAACGTTTATCTAAATAGTTTCAACAGAATATTTGCCTTTTATACGCTAAGTTCGGTAATGTATAGCTATAATAACTTAGTCACTAAATACGTATTTGCTTATGGATCCTACGTTGCAGTATTACCAGTACCACGCCGCCGAGTTTGTAGATGGAACTCAAAGTGTGGATATGAACGAGTTATACAATCAGTTTTTAACAAAGCTATCCGGCACGGGGAGTATCTTAGATATCGGCTGTGGTTCAGGTAGGGATGCGCTGCATTTTAACCAATTAGGCTACGATGTTATGGCATTTGATGGATCGGAAGCCATCGTTAAACTGGCATCCCAACAAGCAAAATTTCCTGTCTTACATGCGACTTTTACTGATTTCACCACTGAGCGATGTTTCGATGGCATGTGGGCATGTGCATCTTTGTTACATGTTCCTTTAGAGCAGCAAACTGCGACTATTACTCACCTTGTTTCGTTTTTGAAACCCAATGGTATTTTCTACGCCAGTTACAAGTTAGGCCAAACCGAGACACATAAGGCGGGTCGGTATTTTTGTAATATGGATGCAGAAAGCTTTGCACAGGTTATAAAAAACATTCCAGATTTAACCATAATGGAACATTGGATCACCGGTGATCAACGTCCTGGCAGAGCCAGCGAACAGTGGTTTAATGTGTTATTGCAAAAAACGTCACCAACATGAGTAAATTTTATGAGCTAAATCCTTATAATGAAAATTATTGGCGCGCGATTATATTATTTGGTCGCAATGTCGCATCGTATAAATTTGCGTTGGCTAAATCGCTGTATGACTTACGCGATAGACAAAATGATTTAGTGACGTTGGAAGAGTTAGCGCCGTATTTTGCTGATCACATTTGTGAACATCTAAAAAATAACGATAAACAAGCCACCTCTGCATCCAGTAAATTTCTAGATGTTTGCCGCCAATACAACCAAAACACCATCTCAAGAACCGACTTAATCACTGCGACTCAAAAACTAGCGTTCAATAATGTGATTGATGCCTTTCATAATGTGCATAACAAGGATATTGATAACCGTTTTTTTTATGATGAACGAAAAACCAATGGTGGGATCCGCTTATCTGATAATTTTTACCAAGTAGCCGAATCACCTGCATTTTATGATTTAAATCTAGAAACCGAGTCTCGCTGGCGTTTAGTGGAAACAGCATGGGATTTAGGGGTGTCGCGAAATGTGGTCAAAGTCGAATACGATAAAGATGATGACTTTCTACATACCCAAGACTTATCGATGAAACGCGTTGCAATTACATCTAGTCGCGGGGCGTTAAATGGTTATCAAAAGGGCAAATGTTTTTATTGTTACTGCGATGTGTCGATTCAAGAGCAGACAGATAATTTGGCGGATGTCGATCATTTCTTTCCGCATCGTTTGAAGGTCTGTGCCGATGGCAAGCCGGTGGACGGGGTTGCGAATCTCGTGTTGGCATGTAAAGACTGTAATCGAGGAGTGAATGGGAAATTCGATCGGATACCTTCAGTGCGCTTACTTGAGCGTTTGCATGCAAGAAATGAATATTTGATCAGCAGCCATCATCCACTCCGAGAAACGCTGATGTTACAGACGGGATTGAATGAGAAACAACGGCAGCGGTTCTTACAAGAGGCGTATGATTGTTCGAGCTTGGCTATCGTTCATAAGTGGGAGCCAGAGAGCCGAGGAAGTGCAGTATTTTGATGTGTTTTTACTGATAATTAATATTCAGTGATGCGCCAAACCAATTCCGCAATATTATTTTCTACATTCTTGAAAACTCACACTACATTCAGTCCCACCCAGCTCAGCTGAGTCGGTAATCGCAAATCTGGCATCATGTAATTGAGCTATTTTTAAGACGATGGCTAATCCCATCCCATAGCCCGGTTTTCCATGTGCATTATCGCCACGCATAAATGGTTTGGATAACTCGTCACGTTTTTCATGAGGAATACCGGGGCCATCATCACTGATTGATAAACGTATTACAGCACCCTTTTTTTCACTCTTTTCGCTTTTTTCAATTCGTACGCTAATTTCATGATTCGCATATTGCACAGCGTTACCTAGTAAGTTATTGATTAACATACTAAGATAATTGGCGTCTCCATTAATCATCACATCGGTTGTGGTCAAGTCATTTTGGGGCTGCCAATGAATGATCTTATTATCATGTGATGCTGCTTCTACGCATTCACTGACCAGTGCATTCAAGTCTATGTTTTGTTTTTCTGTCATCAACATTGATTGTTCAATGCGAGCATAATTTAACAAGACATTGACGAGTCGCTCCATTTCATCAATATCTCGAGATAAGCGCTGTTGGTGCTTTTCTCTGGTTTCGGGTGTGCTAGTTTCTTGTAACATTTCTATGCCAAAGCGCAACCGAGCTAAAGGCGTTCGCAAATCGTGAGCCACGGCATCACTGAGGAGTTTGTTATCACTGATGAGGGATTCGATACGCTGTGCCATGCGGTTAAACTCATTTTCAATGCTGGCGATATAAGACGCTGACTTAACATGAATGCGCTGTTGTAGTTGTCCTTCACCAAAGGCTTTGGTGGTTTGTTCTAATTGCTTTAGTTGTTTAATTAATGGAGAGAGCCACACCAGCACCACCATTAAAATACCTAGATAAAATAAGACCGTTAATAATAGCGCTAGGGTATTGTTATGAGTGGCTTTAGCTATTGGAGGGACAGTAAAACTCAGTGCTTTTTTATGTGAAGGAATAATAAAATGCATGGAAATACTCTTTTCTGATTCAAAATCCAGTGGTTTCCCAGCATAAAAATCCGCTTTTAAAGAATCAGGTAAAAATAAATCATCAAGATCAACCAGCTCCACACTTAGGTCATTGTTCTGTTGCCAGCTAGTGATAAATTGTTGTGGCTGTTGTTGCATATCTAACGTTGCAGCTAATGAGGTGCCTAATTGATGGTAAGCTGATAATTCATGTGCCATTTGGTTTGGCTGTGTTTGATACTGGTTAAAAAAATTATCAAGCGCAGCTCCAAGACTGACAACCGCCAGCAAAACAACCAATAATAGCGATAACGTTAATTTAGGCATTAGACAATCCTATACATCATTATTTTCAAGCGTATGTGCGAAGCGTATTTAACATGCGCTTTTACCAAGCGTCCTTGGCTAAGAGATAGCCTTTGCCCCATACGGTTTTAATCCGATAGGGGTTGCTGGCGTCATCGCCGAGTTTTTTGCGAATTCTAGAAACCAAAATATCAATCGAACGATCAAAGCCATCATACTCAAACCCTCGGCGTTGAGTGACTAAGTCGTTTCTGCTCACTATGCTATCTGCTGATTGAGCAAGTTGCCACAGTACATCAAACTCGTTCGATGAAATCGCCACCTTAACACCTGCTAACATTGTTGTGCGGGAATTGGCATCAATAGATAGCTGCCCGATGACTATTTTATTGGAGTTAATATCGGTTACTTCTAAAGGGGTATAACGCCGAAACAGGGCTTTTATTCGTGATAGCAACACCCTGGGTTTAACCGGTTTTACCACATAGTCATCAGCGCCTAGCTCTAAACCGAGCACTTCGTCGGTTTCATGATCGCGTGCGGTCATCATTAAAATGGGGCCTTGGTAAAAAGAGCGAATAGCCTGACAGACTTCAAAACCATCTTTAACCGGTAACATGATGTCCAATATCACCAAGTCAGGTTGGTCGGATGCAATTAAGTCTATGGCAACATCGCCTCTGGTAGCCAAAGTGACCAAGTAACCCTGCTCGTTGAGGTAGTCACTAAACCATTCAGCTAGTGATAGATCGTCCTCTACCAACATAATGTGTTTAGCAGCAATATTTTGTGTTAAAGCGACAGGCTTCAAAACAGCCTCCATGTTGATTTTGCACGTTTTGATGATTGATAGACCCAAGCCACAGGAATTGTCGTGCTGACAATATCTATAGTGGAAGCTTGCTTCCGTAAAGCAAAATCATGACTCATCGAGGATTGAAAATCAAAGCTGAATTCACCCTTGGTGTGTTGCTCCCAGCACTGAAGCGTGTGATTGGTCGTTGCATTGACCAGGCAATAATTACCTACTTTAGGGTGTTGCCAATTGAACGTCACTTCGAGATAACATGTCTGTCCTTTGCGTAACGCCACGCATGGCTTTGGCGTGACACTTAATTGTGCTGCTGTGTTGTGCTCATCCTGCGCTGCGTGAACAGTGCCAGTTTTCCCTATTGATACTAACAATATCACAGTTATTGTCGCTGTCAGTAGCGGTCGCACTATGGTGTTTACAGATAATAAAGTATTCATTAATCATTCCTTACTTTATTAAAAGACATAGCTGATGCTGGCGCTTAATGACGTGCGTGTTGAGCGTGTCGTGGCAAATAAGGGGCTATTCATATCTGCATCTGATACCGTGTTAAAGCGCGCGGTACTGCGAAAGACCCAGCTTTCAGAAATAGGGTAGGTGACACCGATCTCAGCCGTGTAGTTAATATTTGAGCCGGGTGTGTACGCGGTAAATTGCGTGCGTGCTGCTTCGGCCTCACTCACGCCTAAGTAATATTCATTGATGTTGCTATCAAAATACTGGACCCCCAGCAAACCGTGAACATTCCAATTTCTGACCTGCCAATGTCGACCAACTAAGGCTGTTGCCAGCATTCCTTTACTATTACCTGCGATATCGTGTTTTAGCGTAAATTGTAACACATTCTCACCGACATACCCGGTTAAGCGGCCGCCCAACATGACGCTGGTATCTCTGTCGTCCAACTCTGCAAATTTCTCATCGGAATCTAAGCCACTAAATTGCGGGCCTACGACCAAATCTAAAGACCAGTTGTCACTTTCATAGGCATTATAGCCAAGTAACAGTCCATCCCCGCTTTCGCCATACATCTCGATAAAGGCGTTGTGCCAAGTGTAACTGCCATTCATGACCAAATAACCGCTAGTCCATGCTTGATCGTCTTCGGTTAAGTTAGGTGCGATGCCGGTGGCGATACCCAGTCCGAGCTCAAAATAATTTTCGGTTGCGCTATTCGCCTCGGTAGACTGGCGTAATTTATGGGAAATATCACTCGCTATACTGGTACCAGAAAAGCCAACACTGGTGAGAAGGAGCGAAGCCAATAAAAAGTGAGATGCACGGTGATGTTGCTTGATTAAAGTCGTCATATGTTTTGTCTGTGTTGTTGAAGTTGGTAATAGTATGCCCTTACAACCCAATAATGGACGTAACAACTTCTATCGTCTGTAACAAAATGTAGCGGTTAACAATTATAGTAACTAATTCCTAGCAAGCTCACTTTACTCGTTTCAAAAAATATAATAAATTTAAATCGACATTTGTTGTTTGATTGTCGATACATTCAACTTCGCCACACTAACGACAGTTGATTCAGTTCAGTCAAATTTACCTGTTCAGCTTGCGCGTCTGTCATATGCAAATACGCAGGTTGTTTAATGCGACCGAATATTTTGCTGCTAATCGGTCTTTGAGTATCAATGCCAATAACGGGTGTTCCGACATGAGTTTGCTTATCTGAATATCTTCAAACATCCCATCTGCCATTAAGGCGTCACAGATATCTGAAACATCGCCGCCTTCACCGGCATGCCGGGCAGGCAATAAAAACAGTATCGCTGCACTGACAGTTGCTCCTGGCGCAAAGATCATACATATGACTAAAAGTTTGAGCGAAGATCTCATAGATAATTCTCATTATAATTAACGGTATTGCTAATTTTGCTGACGGGAGTGTGAAACTGATGTGAATTGACTGCAAATATAGATGCGTTTAGTTTCTGTGTTGGATTAACATGGATAAATGCAGAAATTAGCAGTGTAAATGATAATAACGGTCCAGATCGTGTGTTAGATGGTTATAATTCATTTAGCTTATTTGCTAACTGCTTCTTAACTGATAATTTAAGTTTACGATTCGAGTTTTAATCTAAACCGAAGTATAATGTTAAGCCCCTTTTTAAGGGGCTTTTTCTATATTCATTGCGAGATATTAGGGTGTTGCAGGATCTTTTTGGAGGTTACTCAATATTCTGAATCTGCTCTCTCACCTGCTCAATCAACACCTTCAATTCCACCGCACTTTGCGTGATCTCAGTATTAATTGATTTTGAACCTAACGTATTTGATTCACGGTTAAACTCTTGCATCATGAAGTCTAAACGACGACCAATAGCCCCGCCTTTTTTCAAGATCGCACGGGTTTCTGATACGTGTGAGCCTAAACGGTCTAGTTCTTCGGCCACATCGAGTTTTTGCGCGAGTAAGACTAACTCTTGCTCGACACGTTGGTTATCAAGTTCGATTTGCGCCTCGGTAAATTTAGTGCGGATCTTGTCTTGTTGCCATGCTAAAACATCTGGCATCAATGCTTGGACTTTTTCAACTTCAGCAACCACACCGACAAGACGCTGCTCGATAAGCTCGGCCATGTTGGCGCCTTCACTCGCACGCGCGGCTAAAAAGTCCTTCAACGTCAAATCAAATTCGGCTAGTAAGTCCTTACTTACCGTATCCATATCTAATTCTTGGGCCTCAACGACACCCGGCCATTGCAGCACTTCTAGACGATTTAATGTGGCAGGACCTTGGATTGGCAATGATTCAGCCGCTGCAATTAATTGCGCCGCTAAGGTTTGATTAACACTGATTTTAGCTTCACTATTTGGCGCTAACATAACGCGTAATTGGCATTCTACTTTACCGCGTTGCAATGTTTTACGAAAACGTTCGCGCAACACCGGCTCTAAACTACGATATGCCTCAGGAAAACGAAAAAACGTCTCTAAATAACGCTGATTTACTGAACGGATTTCCCATACAGCACTGCCCCAATTGGCTTTTAATTCTCGGCGGGCAAAGGCGGTCATACTATAAATCACAGGCATTCCTAAATAATTGAACAGGGGCTAATCGCAGAGCGAAAATAATCATTTCTCATTGTAACTGATTTTTCTTTTTTCATCGAATTGTGATTACGCTATAATGTATCCTTAAAAATTATCCCCTTTAATCATTCTAGGAGCTTTTATGCGCCCAAGCGCTCGTACAGCCAATCAAATCCGCCCTGTCACTATTACACGTAATTTCACCTGTCACGCAGAGGGGTCGGTGTTGGTCGAGTTTGGTAATACCAAAGTCATTTGTAATGCCACTGTCGAAGAAGGTGTACCGCGCTTTATGAAAGGCAAAGGAGAGGGTTGGATCACTGCTGAGTACAGCATGCTTCCGCGTGCTACGCATTCTCGCTCAGGTCGTGAAGCTGCTCGTGGTAAACAAGGCGGTCGTACCTTAGAAATCCAACGTTTAATCGCCCGCTCATTACGCGCTGCGGTTGATCTAAAATTATTAGGTGAAAACACCATCACACTAGATTGTGATGTTATTCAAGCCGATGGCGGTACGCGTACGGCTTCTATCACCGGTGCCTGTGTTGCCTTAGTTGACGCTTTGACCCATATGCGAAGCAAAGGTATTTTAAAAGCAAATCCGCTTAAGCACATGATTGCAGCATTATCTGTCGGTATCTACAAAGGTAATGCGATTGCCGATTTAGAATACACCGAAGATTCAGCTGCTGAAACGGACATGAACGTTGTCATGACAGAGACTGGCAAGCTGATTGAAGTACAAGGTACAGCCGAAGGCGAACCGTTTAGCTTTGAAGAGATGGGTGAAATGCTTGAGTTGGCTAAACACGGTTTGCGTGAGTTGTTTGAGATCCAAAAATCAGCCTTAAATAGCTAATATAAGAGAGACCAGTCATGCAAGATTACAAAACACAATTTATTGAATTTGCAATCAACCGTAATGTCCTTCGTTTTGGGCAGTTTACGTTAAAATCAGGTCGTTTGAGTCCGTATTTTTTTAATGCAGGTTTGTTTAATACCGGTGCCGATTTAGCGTTGCTAGGTAAATGTTATGCTGAAGCCTTAACCCAATCAGGCATTGCTTTTGATGTCTTGTTTGGCCCTGCGTATAAAGGCATTCCAATTGCCACCACTACTGCCGTCGCGTTAGCCACAGAGCATAATCTTTCTGTGCCGTATTGCTTCAACCGCAAAGAAGCCAAAGCCCATGGTGAAGGTGGTAGTTTAGTCGGTTCAGAGTTAAAAGGTAATATCATGCTTGTTGATGATGTCATCACTGCCGGTACGGCAATCCGTGAATCGATGGAGCTGATAGCCCAACATGAAGCCAACCTTGCAGGTGTCTTGATTGCGCTTGATCGCCAAGAAAAAGGACAAGGTGAGTTGTCGGCAATTCAGGAAGTGGAACGTGATTTCGGCACGAAGGTTATCAGTATTGTGACCTTGGGTGATGTAGTCGAATATCTACAAACTAAACCTGAGTATGCTGAGCATTTAGTTAATGTGACTGCTTACCGTGAGCAATATGGAATATAAAAAGGGATCTGACCCTATTTATGCTACAGCGGATCATACTTATGATGCGCTGGGTTTGCGTTGCCCTGAGCCAGTTATGATGATCCGCAAAACCATGCGCTCCTTGGATGATGGCCAAACCCTCTATGTCATTGCTGATGATCCCGCTACGACAAGAGATATTCCAAGTTTTTGTCGGTTTATGCATCATGAACTTCTTGCAAGTGATATCCAAGCCACCCCGTATCATTACCTCATTAAAAAAGGGGCTTAATCGCCAAGATTAGCCCCCTTTTTGCTTATACTTTTTTTGTTAACAGCGATTACGGCTTCTTGAACTTTAACGTCCAACGGTCAGTATTACCGGTCACACTGCGAGCACCGACTTCATATTCTAGCTCATCATCTTCACGGTAATGTAAATCACTAAAATCAACCAGTTCAAATCCCGCAGCTTGAATTTCTTTAATCGCTTTGACGGGATCAAAACGACGACGGTTTGAATCGGTATACCCTTCCATGTGACGGGCAGTATGATCAACTACCGCATAAGTGCCTCCTGATTTTAATGCAGCAAACGCGATTTCATTCATTTTCGCACGACCTGCTTCATCAAAATTATGATAATTACGGAACGTCAACACCATATCCATATTGCTCACACCTAGGGTATCCACGTTCAAAGAATAAAATTTCGCACCATCAGCACGACCCATCGTCGCTTCTTTGGCAATGATATTAACATCTTCAAAACCCGCTTCTTTAGCTAATCCACGCTCAATACGCGAAGTCCCTAATGCGGCATAATATTCCCCATTTTCAGCTACGACCGGTGCGATTAAGCGCGTGTACCAACCACCACCTGGGATTAATTCCACCACTTTCATGTCATGCTCTAAACCAAAAAATGCCAATGTTTCAACGGGCTTACGGTTACGATCACGTTGGGCGTCTTTTTCTGGACGAGAGGGTGCTTGCATCGCTGCTTTTAGCATCTCTGCTGTGCTATGCGCCTCACCTGACTTGTGACCATGAGCCAGAGAAGGCATTGCTATCAGTACACTACTTAATAAGCCTACTGTAGCAAGCGTACGTTTAATTTTTCCTGTCGTAATATTAGGCATAAATGCATTCCTTTTTTGTGATAAATGAGGTTAATGGGTACTAACAATCGTTAAAATAACATCGATTTGGCGATCCATAAGACAATAATCAACCCGGACAACACGGTCACGGCTTTCCATTGATACTGTCGAAACAGCGCTTCGGTTTGATCGCCATAACGTAACACTAACCAGGCAATCCCAAAATATCGAATGATCCTCGAAATGGCAATAGCTAAGATATACAAACCAATCGGGTAGTGACTGACGCCAGCTGCGAGCATCGCTAGTTGCAATGGGATCGGAGCGATGCCAGCCAGCACAATAAACCAAAACCCTTCTTCATGCATGCGGGTTTGGATCTCGACAAACATGTTTGGATCGTTAAACCAGCTTAGTATCTGTGACGAATAGGCATCAAAAAACCACATCCCGACAACGTACGCAATTAATGCCCCAACAATACAGCCAAGCGTCGCCATAGTCGCAATCCACCACACTTTATCACGGCGAATTTGCGATACGGGGATCAATAACGTTTCAATAGGGATCGGTACGATAATCGATTCTAAAAATGAAGCTAGCGTAATACCAGATAGAAAATGCTTTGAATGCGCCCAACGAAGTAGGCGCTTATAGAGGTTTGCAAACATCTAAGTTACTTATTCATCAACGTGATTCATATACGTTATTCATGTTTGGCAATAACACCATCTTTCATGACAAACTGAATGTGCTCTAATAGCGTAATATCGGTGAGAGGGTCGCCTTTTACCGCTACAATGTCAGCTAGTTTGCCGACAGAAATAGTTCCCAATGAATCCGTGATATTTAATAAATCGGCAGTGTTAGCTGTTGCGGATAAAATCGCTTCTATCGGCGGCATACCCGCCTCAACCATTAAGGCAAATTCTTGCGCATTATCACCGTGCGCAGAGACGCCTGAATCGGTACCAAAGGCAATATTAACACCAGCCTGATAAGCTCGTGAAAATGTCTTTTGGATCAAAGGACCTATTGCTGCGGCTTTTGGGCGAACAATCTTTGGAAAGTATCCATCAATTTTGGCTTTCTCGGCGACAAAGTTACCCGCTAAAATAGTCGGTACATAATAAGTTCCGTACTCTTTCATCAAATCCATCACTTCGTTGTCCATGTAAGTACCATGCTCTATGGAGGTTACCCCTGCTTTAATTGCGCGGATCATGCCTTCTTTACCATGTGCGTGCACGGCAACAGTCATACCGTAATCTTTGGCAGTGGCCACAATCGCATCAAGTTCATCATCCATAAACTGTGGATTTTGCCCATTTTTAGCAACGGATAACACCCCACCCGTCGCTGTGATTTTAATCACATCAGCCCCATCTTTATAATGTTGACGCACGGCTTGTCGAGCTTGGGCAACACCATTAACCACTCCATCTTCAGGTCCTGGATTACCCATTATGTGTTTTGCTAAACCATTGGTCGGATCGGCATGCCCACCCGTCGTACCGATGGCTTTGGCTGCCGTGTAGATCCGAGGGCCAACCGCCACTCCACGATCAATCGCATTGCGTAATGCTACGGTTTCATTGTGGGTATCACCTAAGTTACGCACGGTCGTAAATCCGGCTAGTAAGGTTTTTTGTGCAAAATTTGCGGCATCTAACGCATAATCTGCTGCGTTATAGGTCACTTGATTCATATAAGTCTTAGGATTATGCTCGAAAGATAAATGCGTATGCATGTCCATCAACCCTGGCATGACCGTATATTGAGACAAATCAATCAATGTTGCATCGGCGGGTGGAGTGACCAGTCCGGGTTGCACTTGAGTAATCAGGTTATCGTCAATCACAATCGTCACATTGGAACGTACTTGAGAATCGGTCGCGGTAATAAGTTTGCCGGCATGGATATATGTTTGCGCATGAGCCGATAGACTCAATGAAGCCATAATAAGAAATGCAAAGAGAGCTTTTAGCGAAAAATTAGTCGCGAATTGAGTGTGCAATGAATGTGTCATGTGGATCCCTTGCTATGTTGTTATTATTGTCATGTTTACTGATTAGTAACTACTACTCGATAATCGGTCCAAAATCAGCGCAATAATCGCCAGATTGCAACCATGCGTGGTCGGCTTTAATGTCGAGTTCTGCAGCTAGCTGATAATACACATTTTGTTGCACTTTTGCCCATAAATTATTACGCATCATAATATAGGGAATGTCACATTGTGAGGTCTCGTTAAAACGCATTTCTAATGGATGCTCAATACTGATATCAACATGATCATCACAACTGGTACTCACGCGAATGTAGCCGTTATCTTGACGCTCCCAACTCACCACTAACAGCGGAACATCAACTACATTGATTTGGACTTTTTCGACAGGCGTGACCAAAAAATATTGATCGCCTTCACGTTTGAGGACTCGTGAAAAAAGCCGAACCAAGGCCGGACGTTTAATTAGCGAGCCGTCATACCACCATTGTCCGGCAGCATCGATTGTTAAGGGGATCTCCCCACAAAAAGGTGGGTTCCATTTTTCTACAGGCGGATAATCTTGCTGGGCTAGTTTTCCTAGCGAGCCTTGCAGTTGACCTAACATGTTAATTGTTTTCTTCTTGTTTTAGTTCTAGCGCTGTGCGCACATCACGCAGCTTCGCTTTAATCATACGCATGTTATCAGGGCCCATACGGAGGAGTTGTTTCTGAGCTGGTAAGAGTGCTTCAAGCTGCGGGTTAGCAAATTTGTACATTGCGCTATCACTGATGACTGGGATCGGAAGATTAACTGACGGCGTATCTAATAAGCGGTTAATCGCGGAAATCAATGTGTCATTAAACTGCGTATTTGGCGCTGAAATTTGCTCAAATTGTGCCAGTATTTGCGGTTCATATTGGGTTAAGACTGCCAACATATCTGCCGTTTCAATTTGTGCAAAGGTTTGCGCGTAGACATTATAACGAGTAAACGACTCAGGGGTAATAAATTGGCTATCGCCTTTTTTAAAAACTGCAAACTCAGACGACGGAGGAGTTAATAGCGAGACATTTTCAGGTAATGTGCCTTGCGCAGTATTAGTAATACTTGCTACTAAGTTAGCAATAATAGATTCATTGACAATCAACGTGCTCAACATTGGGGCATGTAACGCAGTGATCAAACCTTGTTTAATCGCTTGATCAGTTAAATTTAGCGGTTCAGGTTCAGCTAACTCGATGACAGGTTTGACAAACTCAACTACGGGATCAAGTTCTTCTATGTTTGCCTCACCTACAGGCGTTACAGCAGTAAATTCTTCTTCAATAATTTGCACTTCAGGTTCTGATTCGCGTATGTCTCGGGTATTTTGCTCCGGAGCGATAGACGAGACTTCTGAAACAACCGGATCATCGGACACGTCGACCTCAGGTTCATTAACCGGCCATAGAAGCGCGAATGCTAATAACACCAATAAAATGGCAACGACAATCAACATAGGTAAGCGAGATGGGGCAGTGACTTGAGTCATAAACGGTTATTTTCCTAGATAAAATCAAAGTATATATTATTAAGTGTCATTGTCATTGGATAAGTTCCAATTAAATACCACCTATTTTATATATATACTGCTTGTATTTGGATCTTGTGTGGATCTTAATGTGCGACAAAATCGTATGATTAATGTTTTACAAATACGCTTACGTAACTTCGGTTAAATAACCAAAAGGTGAATAGCATGGCTAAATTTTTCTTCGCTAAGTTTTACAACCAGCCTGTACATATTGAATACTTAGAAGTCCAATCCTTTGAATTAAGTATCTATTTAGTTAAATTAACTGTCGCTGGCGAGACAGGTTTTGTCTATGATAAAAATGACAATATCATGCGCTTTAATAGTTCTCAGCATATTCGTGATGGTTTTGCATCTTGCCAAGTGGATCATGCCATTTTGGTCCATGATTCGCCTTATGAGGAGATGATTGGCAATCCCCCTAAGTCAGCTGAGACGATGGCAATGCCATTTTCCATGACGCAACCGTATTAATCGTCTTCTATATTAAAATTTGTGGATAAAGACGGAATGACAGAGTAAATTGTATTTTATGAGCACATTACATTTTATTACCTACGAACAAGCCTCACCAGAACAACAAGCGACGTTTGCGCAATTTAACTTAGCTTGGATTGAGCAATATTTTGTAGTGGAAAGCAAAGATCAGTACTCCCTACATCATCCGGATGAAGCCATCATTGCAAAAGGTGGCCAAGTGCTTTTAGGTATCAATAAACAAGGTGAATCAGTCATAACATGTGCCCTTTTACGTGACAGTGACGAGCTGTTTGAACTCTCAAAAATGGGCATGAAACCGTCTGAAAAAGGCCAGGGTTATGCCGAGCAAATCGTTATCGCGACACTCCAAGAAGCACGCCGCATGGGCGCTAATAACGTCTTTTTAGAGTCCAATCGCATCTTAACTAACGCATTGTATGTTTACGAAAAATGCGGATTTAAAGAAGTACCTATGTTACCGTCACCTTACGCTCGAGCAGATATTAGAATGGAATTGACCTTAGGATGAGAACTTCAACTTTTGATGTATACAATAGTGCGACGCATGAATTACTCGCGACGCTAGACAATGCCACTGATGCAGATATTGAAGCTGCAATTTGTGCCGCTACATTACGATTACATGAGCCTACAACTGGGCAACAACGTCAGGCTATGTTATTAGCGCTGCGTGATCAGATGGCACAACATAGCGCGACCTTTGCAACATTAATTAGCCAAGAATCGGGTAAAACCTATAACGATGCACTGGCCGAAGTGCATTACGCGAATGGGTATTTAACCTGGTTTGCGC
>JAQXDG010000146.1 GCA_029251505.1 Glaciecola sp.
AGAGTTTCACCCTTAGCTTGTATTTGTAAGGGATGAAGGCGTTACGCGTAACAGGGCTATGTTACTTTATCCCAAAGGATCAAGACCTAGGCTTTGTAATATGCTGGTTAACTCAATCAGGGGTAAGCCCACTAATGAATTGGGGTCGCGACCACTTAAATGCGTAAACAAGGTGACACCCAAACCTTCACTTTTGAAGCTGCCGGCACAGTCAAATGGTTGTTCAATTTCTAGATACCGCATGATTTGTTGTTCGCTTAATTCTCTAAAACCAACGATAAACGGCTCGACCACTTTGCGCTGGTTTCCGGTTGTACCATCAAGTACACACAAGCTAGTATAAAACGTGACAGTATTACCTGAACAGGTTGATAATTGCATGTAGGCTGTTTCGATATTACCGGGTTTGGTTAGAATTTGATTATTAATGGTCGCAACTTGGTCACTCCCGATGACAATAGCATTGGGATGATCTTGTGCAATGATGTGCGCTTTTTCATAGGCTAAACGGCTCACTAACGCTGCTGGGCCTTCATTCTCAAGAGCTGTTTCATCAATATTCGGTGAGATTGAGTCAAATGGTAAGCCTAAACGATGTAATAATGCTCGTCGATAAGGTGAGGAAGATGCTAAAATGATTTTTTTCATAAAGTTTAATTATCTGCGCATTGAAGTCTTGGATTTGACTATATTAGGCGTATCGGACACAAATGCCAATAATTAAGCTTTTGTCACGCAAATCACCTCGATTTGATTGACTATTACAGGATATATCTATAAGATGCGCGCGTTATGCAGAAAGTAAAATTGCCAAAAACCATTGACCCTATCAAAAGTGCTAATAAATGTTCAGAGTATTCTGGTGTTTTTAACGCTTCGGATATGCCTAGGTGGCAAGCAGCAGTCGTTAGTTGTGGCGATGTGATTCACGTCGAGGCTAAGTTTGAAAAAGACGCGCAGAGTCTTACTTTGTTTCACGGAACACTAGACACGACAGCGACACTTATCTGTCAACGGTGTAACTCGCTCTTAGAGCAAACAGTGCATGTCGATTATTGTTTCACGCCCGTGCAGGGGCCTGATATTGACGAACTGGAGTTACCAGAGGCTTACGAGCCGGTTGAAGTTGATGAACACGGAATAGTGAGTCTACTGCAATTATTCGAGGATGAATTGATTATTGCTTTACCTATTGTTGCGCTCCATGCAGAGGATGCGTGCACAGTAACCAAAGAAGATATGACGTTCGGTATACTCGAACCGGAGCAAGAGCGACAAAACCCATTTGCGGTTTTACAAGAACTTAAGCGAGACCAGGAGTAATTTATGGCTGTACAAAAAAATCGTAAAACACGTGCTAAACGTGGTACGCGTCGTTCACATGATGCGTTAACAGGCGCTACTTTGTCTGTTGATTCTACATCAGGTGAAACTCACCGTCGTCACCATGTGACTGCGGACGGTTTCTACATGGGCAAAAAAGTTATTGGCGCGTAAGCCAATTTCATGATGCCTACACTAACGATTGCGTTAGATGCGATGGGGGGCGATATTGGCCCCCCAATCATTCTTGCTGGAGCGGTTCAAGCGCTGCAAGCACACCCCAATTTACACATCATAGCCTGTGGTAATGCACAACAGATTGCATTAAATACCCATGAGCTAAAATCCGATATTGCTTCGCGCATTACTATTTTTCATTGCCAAGACGAAATCACAATGGCTGATAAGCCTTCATTTGTGCTGCGTCACAAAAAAGACGCCTCTATGCGTCGCGCAATCGAATTAGTTAAAGATGGCAGAGCGGATGCGTGTGTCAGTGCCGGGAATACCGGTGCATTATTTGCTTTAGCCTCTTATATATTGCGTACTTTACCGGGTATTACTCGGCCTGCATTAATCACTTCGTTACCAACCCAAAATTCTACGCCTGTTTGGCTACTAGATTTAGGTGCAAACGTAAGCCATGATGCTGAAACATTATTTCAAAATGCAGTGATGGGCTCAGTCTTAGTGCAACATTTAACCGATATTAAGCATCCTCGTATCGCTTTGTTGAATGTCGGTGAAGAAAACAATAAAGGCAATGCACAAATAAAAATCGCGGATTCACTGATTAGTCACACTCCTTCGCTGAATTATATTGGTTATGTTGAAGGGACGGATTTATTTACTGGTAAAGCTGATGTGATCGTGACAGACGGCTTTACTGGGAACGTTGCACTCAAAACAAGTGAAGGTATTGCCAAGTTTTTATTAAATGAAATTCAGCGAACTGCACAGTCATCTTGGCTGCATAAACTTTTATCAATCATTGCGTTACCGTTGTTCCGTCGCTTGTTAAAAAAAATGAAAGCTGACCAGTATAATGGTGCGAGTTTGATAGGATTGCAGGGTATTGTAATAAAGAGCCATGGGAATGCCTCAGCCAATGCAGTTTTCCATGCCATCGAGCAAGCTGTCCATGAAGTTGAGCAACAAGTCCCTACAAAAATAAAAACCACAATAGAAGATATTCTGCTGGAGTAATCAACAATCATGTATTCTCGATTTATTGGTACGGGAAGTTATTTTCCTTCTGACGTACTTACTAATGCTGACCTTGAACTAATGGTCGATACGACCGATGAGTGGATCACTGATCGTACTGGGATCCGTCAGCGTCATATTATCGGTCCAGATGAAACTGCTGGTACGATGGGAGCTGAGGCGGCGAAAGTCGCCATTGAGCATGCAGGAATAGACAAATCGACTATCGATATGATTGTATGTGCAACCACGTCAGGCAAAAATGCCTTTCCTTCTACAGCCTGTGAGATCCAAGGCATCTTAGATATTGATGGCATTCCTGCATTTGATGTTGCTGCTGCGTGTGCAGGCTACTGTTATGCCTTAAGTGTAGCCGACCAATATATCAAATCAGGGATGGCAAAACGCATCCTTGTGATTGGCACGGATTGTTTAACTCGCATGATTGATCCAAATGATCGCTCTATGGTGATCTTGTTTGGTGATGGTGCCGGTGCAACCATAATTGAAGCAAGCGAAGAGCCAGGGATTTTATCTACCCATATTCATGCAGCAGGGTCACATTCTGATTTATTATATGTCGGCAATCCTACTCGCGGTGATGAGGCCTCTGTACATGATAATTGGGGCATCATGAAAGGCAATGAGGTATTTAAAGTTGCTGTAACCAAATTAAGCGAAGTGGTGGAAGAAACCCTCGCAGCCAACAACATGGATAAATCACAATTAGATTGGTTGGTTCCGCATCAAGCTAATTACCGAATTATCAAAGCGACAGCCAAAAAATTAAACATGTCATTGGATCAAGTTGTCATGACACTTGAACATCACGGTAATACTTCGGCTGCTACCGTACCAACTGCGTTGGATGCTGCAATTAAAGACGGTCGTATTCAGCGTGGACAACATTTATTGTTAGAAGCGTTCGGTGGCGGTTTTACTTGGGCTTCAGCTTTGGTACGTTATTAAGAGTACGTTATTAAATGCACGTTATTAAATTTTTAAGGATATTAGAATGAGTCAATCAACCATTGCCTGCGTCTTTCCAGGCCAAGGCTCACAATCTCAAGGCATGCTAAATGAATTAGCTGCACACAGTCCAATTGTGGCTGACACATTTGCACAAGCTTCTGCGGCTTTAGGTTATGATCTGTGGGATGTGGTGGTCAATGATCCAAATGAAGAACTGAATCAAACGCATATTACACAACCTGCGTTATTAACAGCCAGTGTTGCTATTTATCGTGCATTACAAGACGTAGCACCGTTTACGCCTTCTATCATGGCTGGGCATAGTTTAGGTGAATATTCTGCCTTAGTGTGCAGTGGTGTATTGTCTCTTGAAGACGGCGTTAAATTAGTTAAGGCACGTGGTGAGTTTATGCAAGGTGCTGTAAAGCCCGGCGCAGGTGCCATGTATGCCATTATTGGCTTAGATGATGTCGCGATTATTGCAGCATGTGCTCAAGCGCAAACCGATAGCGGCGAAGTCGTCGCGGCAGTTAATTTTAACTCGCCAGGCCAAGTGGTGATTGCTGGTACAGCAAAAGCAGCCGAAATAGCCGCTGCTGCGTGTAAGGCTGCTGGAGCAAAACGTGCATTACCTTTAGCGGTTTCCGTTCCTTCGCATTGTGCATTAATGGATCCTGCTGCTGAGTCGCTAGCGCAGTTATTAGCGACGGTCACATTCAATGAGCCGACAGTACCATTTATTAATAATGTCGATGTGGCTATTGAACAAGATGCCTCAGCAATTAAAAATGCGTTAGTACGTCAGTTATCATGTCCTGTCCAGTGGACCAAAACGGTTGAATCGTTTGCTCAGCATGGTGTAGATACTGTTTTAGAAATTGGTCCAGGCAAAGTATTAACGGGACTAATTAAACGAATTGATAAAGGGCTAACCACGCATAGCGTAAATCAGCCAGAACAGCTCATTGCATATTAAACGCAATGTTGCAGCAACCTATTAAGAGAACACATCATGTCAGATAAAAAAATAATATTAGTGACCGGCGCTTCACGCGGCATAGGTAAAGCGTGTGCACTAGCCCTCGTGAACGAGAACACTTTTGTCATTGGTACGGCAACCAGTGAATCGGGTGCGGTAGCGATTAGTGAGTATTTAGGTGATAATGGTACAGGTAAAGCCTTAAATGTGACTGAAGAAGGGGCGATTGCTGCACTTATCAGTGACATTACTGCCCAACATGGTACGGTTGATATCTTGGTCAATAACGCGGGAATTACTCGTGATAATTTGTTGATGCGAATGAAAGATGACGAGTGGAATGCGATTATTAATACTAATTTGACGTCAATCTTTGCCTTATCTAAAGCTGTATTACGCGGTATGATGAAAAAGCGTTCTGGTCGTATCATCAATATCGGATCCGTTGTTGGCTCTACT
>JAQXDG010000174.1 GCA_029251505.1 Glaciecola sp.
TCTTGTTTCATCATCCACTATTAATACGACACACACTGGTTCAAGTCTTTCCGACCGAGCCGCAGTAGCGACCACCATCTTTACCTCTTAAGAATCAATCACTTAAACACCCTACTTTCTCATCAGTCCATCGCTTTTTCTAGGCTAGACTCAATTACTACTCTTTTAATTATCTTATCTATTGATAAATCAAATACATACTAAAAAACTATTCAGATAAATGCGTCTAATTTGCGACGATCGCCTGGGTGTTATTCGAAAAGTGTGGCAAATCGGTGCCGAATCGGTGCCATATCTGCACTATCGAACTGCTCCCCCCTTTATAAATCTTATGTACAGCACGTTACTTCAGTCCCTGAATTTTCAAGTTATTTGAAATAAATAACAACTTCAAAGCTCATTCAATCCCTATTAAGTTGGCTGTTTAGTCTTCAATATATTTCACTAAATCCTCAATGAAACAAAGAAAAAATTTTAGTCTGATTGGACGATGTTAACTATTGCATTCGATGTGAATATTTATCAACACCAAGGTATTGTCCTTGTGATGAACAGTTTGTTTTAGACAAGCCTATCGAATCGGAGAAAATTCCAATGTTAACCGTAAAAGATGATTATTTAACACCAGAAGCTGTTGCCGTAATTCAACGAGCCAAAGACCTTGCACCTCGTTTGGCAGAGCGGTCACGTGCAGCTGAAGATGCAGGTATTATTCCACCAGAAACAATTGCAGATATGCAGGAAGCTGGTTTTTTTAAAGTACTGCAACCGAAGCGCTGGGGTGGATATGAAATGGACCCTCGAGTCTTTTATTCTGTTCAAATGGAACTTGCAACAGGTTGCATGGCCACAGCCTGGGTATATGGCGTAGTGGGTGTTCATAACTGGCAAATTCCGCTTTTCCCAGAACAAGCACAACAAGATGTATGGGGCGACGATCCTACAACACTTACCGCATCAACCTACATGCCTACAGGTAAAGCAGAGCCTGTAGAAGGCGGATATAAGTTTAGCGGTCACTGGAGTTGGAGCAGCGGCTCAAAGTATTGTAAGTGGATCCTTTTAGGCGGTTTACTGCCCAAAAAGGATGGTTCTGGCGAAATTGAGCATTGTACTTTTTTACTACCACGCTCTGATTTTGAAATAGTAGAAAATTTCGATGTACTCGGCCTTCGTGCGACAGCAAGTCATGATATTCACGTGACTGACGCATTTGTGCCAGAGCATCGCACACACCGTACTAACGACCACAGTGATGAAGGTTGTCTAGGTCGCGAGACCAATCCAGGTTGGTTATACAAGATCCCGTTCACACAAGTATTCCAACGTGCAGTATCCTCTGGTTGTATCGGCGCTACCGATGGTGCAATTGAAAGCTTCAGAAAACGCGCGGCAACATTTGTTGGAAAACACGGGTCTAAAACTGCCGAAGATGTCAATTCACAATTGGTTGTGAGCGAGGCAATGATGCTTACAGACCAACTGAAACTTGTATTGTTACGTAACTTTCAGCGTATTGTAGACGTGGCTCAAAGTGGCGATAAAATGCCTATAGAAGAACGTTTAATGCAACGTGCACAAGCAGCTCAAGTACCTAAACTTTGTGCCGAAGCGGTAAATGAAATAATGCGTGCATGTGCTGCTAATGGTGCCTATAAGTCAAATCCAATTGAACGTATTTTCCGTGACTTACATGTAGCAAGAGGACATATTGCAAATAATAGTGACACTTATGCACGCAGTCATGGTGCAGTGATGTTAGGACTACCTAATGCAGATCCTTTTGTATAAGTAGGCACAATAATATAACGATACATATATCAAATTAGGTGCTGTAAAAGCGCCTTTTTTTTACTTACAACCGTCTTACATTATTTGTTAAAGTTAAGGATTTATTATGCGCGAAGCAGTCATTGTATCAACCGCAAGAACCCCAATGGGTAAAGCATTCCGCGGGGCATTCAACGATACAGAAGCCCCTGCACTATCGGGACATGCTGTCGAACAAGCAGCGAAAAAAGCCGGAATTGAAGGTTCAGAAATTGATGATGTTATTATCGGTTGCGCCGCTCAACAAGGTACTCAAAGTTATAATTTAGGCCGCTTGACCGCAACCGCAGCAGGGTTACCCAACAGCGTACCCGGTATGACCTTAGATCGCCAATGTGCCTCCGGCTTAATGAGTATCAGTTTTGCTGCGCAAAGTATTATGACAGGTTCCATGAATATCGTTGCTGCTGGCGGTGTTGAGTCTATTTCAATGGTGCAAAACAAACACAAAAACACTTACCGTAACGTATCAAAATTAGTGTTATCTAAATCACAATATGCGTATATGCAAATGATAGAAACAGCCGAAGTGGTATCCAAGCGGTATAATATATCTCGATTAGTGCAAGATGAATATAGCTTGCAGTCACAACAACGCATAGCCAACGCTCAAGAAAACGGTTTTTTCAACGACGAAATAGTCCCCTTGGCATCCACCAAGTCAGTCTTTAACCGCGAGACCAAAGAAGTCACATTTGAAGACGTCCTGTTAAGCAAAGATGAAGGTAATCGTCCGTCAACAACGCTTGAAAGTTTACAAAGTCTTGAGCCAGTATTTAAAGACGGATCGGTAATCAAACAAGGCGAATTTATTACTGCGGGTAATGCCAGTCAATTATCAGACGGTGCATCAGCGTGTATCGTCATGGACTCAACCTTAGCCAGTCAAAAAGGCTTAACGCCAATGGGTATCTTTAGAGGCATCGCTGTCGCCGGTTGTGACCCAGATGAAATGGGTATTGGCCCAATTTATGCCATTCCAAAATTATTAAAGCAACACGGCCTATCTATAGAAGATATTGGTTTATGGGAAATTAACGAAGCCTTTGCCTGTCAATTGATTTACTCACGTGATTATTTAGGCATCGACAATAACAAACTCAATGTCAACGGCGGCGCAATTGCAATCGGTCATCCATTTGGTATGAGTGGTTCAAGAATGGTCGGTCATGCACTGATTGAAGGTAAACGTCGTGGTGTTAAATACGTCGTTGTGAGTATGTGTATTGGTGGCGGCATGGGCGCTGCTGGCTTGTTTGAAGTGTGTTTATAAGGGATAACCTACATGAGTAATATCCTTGACCGTTTTCGTTTAGATAACAAAGTCGCGATTGTAACTGGTTCTGGCAGGGGTATTGGTGCCGCGACGGCGATTGCTTTTGCTGATGCCGGTGCGGATGTGGTAGTTACCGCCAGAACCCAAGAACAATTAGAAAACACCGCAGCTGAAATCGAGAAACGAGGTCAAAAAGCATTATTGGTCGTGTGTGATGTCATGGATGCAGCACGGCGTGAAGCGCTAGTAGAGCAAACCTTAGCTGAGTTTGGACGTATTGATATTTTGGTCAATAATGTTGGTGGTTCTGGGGAGATTAAACCTACCTTGATGACCAGCGAAGAAGAGTTAGAAGCGTGCTTTAAATTTAATACGACAACGGCTTTTGCTATGTCGCGTTTGTGCGCGCCACATCTGGCAAAATCACCGGACACCGGTGCGATTATTAATATATCCTCAGTAGCTGGGCACCTTCCTCAACCTGGTTTTATTAGTTATGGCATTGGTAAAGCAGCAATGAATTTCATGACACTGAATTTAGCACAAGATTTTGCGCCTAAAGTACGTGTCAATGCAATCAGTGTAGGGTCAACCCTTACCGATGCGCTAGCGGGGATTATGAATGATGATCTAGAAAAAGCTATGCTTAAAAACACACCAATGAACCGTCTTGGTCAACCGGAAGATGTGGCTGCCTGTGCTTTGTTTTTAGCAGCACCGGCTTCTAGTTATATTACAGGAGAAATCTACGGCGTAAATGGTGGTCTAACCAAAACGCCGATGGAAATGCCGCGCAGTACTCTTTAACTAAACAGAATTCACAGCAATAATCTATACAGCGGCTTGAATGCTTTACTGCTGCAGAGCACTCAGTTCAGCAGCATGCTTTGCTGCTCGTCTTCCTGAAAATATACAATCCGCTAATGATAAACCACTCATATAAAGGTTTGAAGGAATGCCCACTGCGGTTCTGCCTGCTGCATACAACCCTGGTATTGCATTTTTATTTGCATCAACAACCTGTCCGCTTTCTTCATTAACATCTAAACCACCCATCGTGAGCACTGTACATGGCAATAAATGTTGCCCCAACGAGATGTCGATAACATGATAAGGCGCTTGTAATGCCACGGCGTCATCTTTAGTTTTATGAAACGCATCAGCAGTCTCACCATTCGCAACACGTGAATATTGAGCTATTTCATTTTCTATTGTCGCTAAGTCAAACCCATAATGAGAACACATCGATTGAATCGTTTTAAATTTCTTTTTCACGACAATATGATTCAATGCAGCTAAGAGTTGCTGAAATGGTAGGACTTTACCTGGCGCAATTTCCCTCCATGCTTGTTTAACTAACCGAGAATCTAAAATCAACCATGCCTTACCATTATTTCGCTCTACCATCGCCTCACCAATGGTTGCACCATAACTCGATTCATTCACAAATCGAGCACCTTGTTGATTAACAATTATGCCCTGTGACCATGCCAAAGGTGGATTAATAAAGCGCCAAGCGGTGGCATTCTCCATTAATTTAGTGGCGCCACCTACTGACTCTCCTAAACGTATACCACTACCATCATCAGCATGGGTGCCAAGTGGCAATCCCTTTAAGTATTTAGGACAGTAGTGCTTGACCATTTTTCGATTGAAAATGAAACCACCTGCACTCAAGACAACACCCGATCGTGCACGGTAGTAGACAACCTCTCTTTCTTCTTCTTCAATGCGCTTTACTTTGTTTCTGAAGTACTGAGCCAACTTACGCATAGATTTGCCGCCAGGTAGCATATTAGGAAAATACGTAGCAATACCCATTGCCAGTGCACTGTTACGTTTATGTCTTTTTTCAGCGTCACTACCAGGAATGAGTTGCAGGGCTTTGAGCCCTAATACACGTCCATCCTTATCGACAATGAGTTGCCGCGCTTCGGTTTGCGTATCAACCTGAACACCCATTTTTTTTGCTGACTCACGCATCGGCGAGAAAATTGCACCACCTAAATTAACGGCTGAATTACCATTTTTAATGACTCCTCTATGCCCTCTTGCAGCTGGAGGATGTTCTCCTTGATGAGATGGTAGAAGGGAGTTATCTGAATGATACAGAAAATATTTCACGTTAGGATACGAGGTTTTCTTTTTAAAAACGGGTCCTGAAAACTTGACACCGTGACTCATTAACCAATCTAAATTTTGTGAACTTTGTTCACAAAAGCGCATTAACGTTTCATCTTTTACAACACCTTGGGTTTCTAAGTTCAAATAATCAAACATCGCTTGTGGCGTATCTTGCTCACCTAATGACTCTTGCACTTTGGTGCCGCCTCCAGCATAAACCACCCCACCACTTTTTACTGATGCACCGCCACCAGCAAATCGGTCTAAAATAATGACATCCAAACCATTTTCTCGTCCTTCTAATGCGGCAGAAGCCCCCGCCGCACCAAAACCCACGACAAGTAAGTCAGTTTGATGTTGCCAAGTAATATCTGTTTCCCCATTGACTATTAATGATTGTTCAATGTTTGAAAACCAATCTGGAGGTGTGTTATTTGTGTTCATATTGTTCCCTTATAAAGTTGGACGTATGTCTTTTGGCATACCTAAACCGCGCTCTGCTATTATGTTGCGCTGAATTTCATTAGTACCACCATAAATCGTGTCAGAACGCACAAATAAATATAACGCTTGCATGCGCGTCAATTCATAAGGCGTAGCAGATAAAATTTCAGCCTCCGGACCAATCACGTCCATCGCTAACTCACCTAGATCTCGATGCCACGTCGCCCAAAACAATTTATATATCAGCGCTTCTTTTTGTAATGAGCCATCATCACCATTACCCGATAACATCCTAAGGCTGTTGTAACGCATTATCTTTAAACCAATGTGTGCATTGGCAATACGTTGACGGATCATTGGATCTTTGTGTGTGCCATTATTCTTAGCCGCGACAATCAATTCATTGAGCTCATTTTGAAACTGCATTTGCTGTCCAAGAGTTGATGCACCTCGCTCAAATCCAAGTAAGCCCATTGCCACCGACCAGCCTTCTCCTGGTTTTCCGACGATATCTTGTTCATCACACTCGGCATTATCAAAAAATACTTCATTAAATTCACTGGCACCGGTCAGCTGCTTGATCCCTCGGACTTCTATTCCGGGTTGATCCATGTTTAATAAAAAGAACCCCAAACCCTTGTGACCTTTGGAGCCAGGATCAGTGCGGGCAATCACAAAAATATAATCGGATTCATGCGCTAAGGATGTCCATACTTTTTGCCCCGTGATAAGCCATTTACCCATGGATTCATCAAAGACTGCTTTTGTTCTTACATTGGATAAATCCGACCCAGCACCAGGCTCTGAATATCCTTGGCACCATAAATCATTACCTGAAATAATACCTGGTAAGTAACGTTGTTTTTGTGCCTCACTACCAAATGCTATTAAGGTTGGCCCCGTTAAGCCTTCACCAATGTGTCCGACTCGACCCGGTGCGCCGGCACGGGCATATTCTTCATTAAATATGACTTGCTGTTCAATTGAACAACCGCGTCCACCGTATTCTTTTGGCCAGGCAATGCCAATCCAACCACCTTGTGCCAGTTTGGCTTCCCATTTTTTACGTTCATCCGGAAACATATGCTCATCACCAGGTCCTCCGCGAAACTTAAGCTGTGCAAACTCCTCGACCAGATTATCATTTAGCCATTGTGCTACTTCTTCGCGAAATTTTTCATCTGCTTGACTAAAACTCAATTTCATTAGTGTTTACTCATAATAGTTGAACAGTGTTTGCCGTTAATCTAACAAGATGTTGGCGATCCGGTCTCGATGGTACGCCCCATTACCTAAGAATACCTGTGATGACTTGGCTCGTTTGAAATACAAGTGTACATCGTACTCCCAAGTAAAACCTACGCCACCATGGAGCTGAATAGCATCCCCTGCATTCTTAAAGTAGCCATCAGAACAATATGATTTAGCAACACTTGCAGCCTCTCCTAGTTCTCCAGACAATGAGCCGCCATCAAAAAACTCTTGTGCCACACACGCTGCATAATAAACGGCTGAACGGCCTACTTCGGTGCGTAGCATCATATCTGCAGCTTGATGTTTTACAGCTTGAAACCCCGCTATCGCGCGCCCAAACTGCACGCGCTCTTTGGTATATGCGACAGTCATGTTTAATACTTGTTGTGCTCCACCCACTTGCTCAGCAGCGGTAGCAATCGTCGCTAGGTTAAGAATTTTATCAAGCAACGGCCAGGCATTCGCATACTCACCCATTAAAGCGTGTTCACTCACCACGACATTATCGAACACAATGTGAGCTTGTTTTTTGGTTTGATCCATCGTAGGTAAATACTCTCTAGTAACCCCTTTTGCGTTTGCATCAATCACGAATAAACTAATGCCACTTTGTTCACTCGTGTCTGCATTGCGTGCAGCAGCAATGATCACATCCGCAGTATGTCCATCTGGCACATAACGGTAGACACCATTAAGGACATACTCATTGTCCTTGACTGATACAATGGTATCAACAGCGCTCGCATCCCATGCACCTGACCGACCTGTATAGGCAAGCGTTGCGGTTAAGCTACCTTCACAAATTTGCGGTAAATATTGCTGTTTTTGTGCTTCGCTACCGGCAACTAGTAATGCGTTTGCACCTAAACACACCGTCGAAAAAAACGGTGAGCAAAATAAATACTGTCCCATTTGCTCTAGCATGATCACTAGCTCAACGTAACCCAGTCCAAAGCCTCCGTACTCTTCTGGGATATGTGTCGCCTGCCAGCCCATCTGCGTACATAGTTGCTGCCAAACATTATCGTCAAAGCCATGCTCAGATCCCATTGCGTTTCGAATGGCGAATGACGTAGACACTTCGCTCAAGAATGACTGAGCAGTGTCACGGATCATCAATTGTTCTTCGGTAAATGAAAATTCCAAGTAGTACTCCTTGATTGCAACCACCGATAAGTAATTCAGGTCGGGGGTTTACCCATCAGATTAGTGTGAGTAGCTCAGCTTTGACTATTTTGTTGGATGCATTGAGTGGCATCGCAGCTATAATTTCTACTCGTCTTGGCACACGATAATTCGCCATCCGCTCTTTGCACCACGTAATTAAATCTGCTTGATTAGTTGTATGGTCCGGCTTTAGAGTAATAAAAGCGCACCCTACTTCCCCCATCCGCTCATCGCTAATACCCACTACTGCCGATTGTGCAATTGCAGGATGCTGAGCGAGTACGGCTTCAATTTCGGCAGGATAACAATTGAAACCGCCGGAGATATACATATCTTTGAGTCGGTCAGTAATGCTTAAATAGCCATTTTCATCGACATGCCCCACATCACCGGTATGTAACCAACCTTCGGCATCAATTGCTTGAGCTGTCGCTTCTGGTTGCTCAAAATAACCTTTCATAACATGAAAACCGTGTATACAAATTTCACCTGTCTCACCAGGTGGTAAATGTTCACCTTGGGCAGAGACGATGGCAATTTGTGTTCCTTCAATCGCTCGCCCACTGGTATTGGCAATCGTCTCATTATCCGTACTGGTATCACATATCGTTGCAAGCCCACCACATTCTGTTAATCCATAAGCGGTAGTCACCACTTTAAACCCTAAAAGAGTGCGCATGCGTTCAATCAAAATAGGCGGAATAGTGGCCGCCCCCGTCACGGCAACGCGTAAACTACTTAAATCGGCTGTTTGTAATCCTGGATGGGCAAGTAATGATAAATATAAGGTTGGAGGACCCGGTAACACCGTAATTTTATCATTGCTGATGCGCGTAAATACCTCATCAGCATCAAATACCGATTGCGGCAATATCGTCGCACCAGCAAGCAAACAGCTCACCCAGCCCGCTTTATAACCAAAGGAATGAAAGAAGGGATTAATCACTAAATAACGATCGCCTGGCACAATCCCAAGAGTTTGAATAAATACAGTAAACGCACGTATCATACTGCCGTGACGGCTCATTACGCCTTTGGGTTTACCGGTTGTGCCTGAGGTAAACATTAAATCTGACAAATCATCGCCATCAATACTCATCGCCAACTTTAGCGCGCTGTCTTTACTGACGTCATCCCGTTTTGCTAAAAATTGAGTCCAAGGGCTACATGAGATGATTGGGTCACCAGCACGGGGTGTTAATGTCACAATCGCAAGCTGCGACGAGTCAAATAACGCTGATAGCTGTGCTGGAAAATCGTTATTTAGAAAATCCCCTTCGCTAAATACCAGTTTCGCACCGCTGCGCTTGATGATATCTGCGGCTTCTACTGCTTTCATACGCGTATTAATGGGGACTAATACCGCACCGGCCATTTGTAAGCCTATTGCAGCTAGTATCCAAAGTGCTGAATTACAGCCCCATATTGCGACTCGATCTCCAGGCTTAACACCAGATGCGATGAGTGCTCGACAAACATCTAGGCAATGATTTGGCAGATCTTGATAACTTATACTGATGGCACCGTCTTCAATCGCACACAGGTCGCCATGTTTTTTTGCTGCTGCAAACACTAATCGAGGCACACTATCGATGACTGTCATTCTACATTCTCAGTTTGTTTCGGTGCAGCAGTACATGTTTTTGTTATATGATTAGCGGCAATATAACCAAACGTCATCGCCGGCCCAATCGTAGAGCCCGCACCTGGATAACTCGTCCCCATCACTGATGAGGAAGCATTACCAATCGCATATAATCCTTCGATTGGCTCTCCGGTTGGACGCACCACTTGAGCGGAATCATTGGTTAGTAAACCACCTTTTGTTCCAATATCCCCAGGGTTAATCATCATTGCATAGTAAGGCCCTTTGGTGATTGGCGCTAAACATGGATTAGGCTTAACGTTAGGATCACCATAGTAGCGATCGAAGACATTATCTCCGCGTGCAAACTCCTCATCAATTCCTGTCTTCGCATAGCCATTCATTTTTGCAACGGTAGCGGCAAGACCTGCAGCATCGATATTAATTTTTTGAGCTAACGCGTCGAGTGAATCAGCTTTAAAATATACTGTATCTATCCATGATTTAGACGCTCGGCTATCTGGCATGATTTTGCCAGGCATCAACGGTCCCATCGCATATTCATATCTAAAGTGCGCATCAAACACGACCCATGCAGGCACAGAATTACCCATTTTTTGATGATTTTTGTACATCGCATCACCAAACTCTAAATACGGCGCAGCCTCATTAAAGAATCGATTACCGGCACCATCAACCACAATCGCGCCAGGAAAAGAACGTTCGGCAAATAAGCCTCTTGAACTCGGCTCTTTAGGCACTTTAATGGTCGGCGTCCACCAGCACCAATCCAATAAGTCGGTCGCAGCACCCAGTTTTTGCCCGGCTTCTAACGCCGCCCCCGTATTTCCACCTTTAGGAGTCGCACTCCATGCTTGTTGTGATGGGGCCGGTAAATATTTGTCACGTAAGGTTTGATTTTGCTCAAATCCGCCGCTACCCATAATAACGCCATGCCGAGCAATCAGCGTAAGCTCTTTACCATTTTGTAATACTTTAATACCTGTGACTTTATTGTCAGTGGTGACAAAATCAGTAAATTCGGTACTTCTCCACAATGGGATATTACGGTCGATTAGAGATTGACGTAACGATGCCACTAAACTAGCACCTAGACCTGCTCGGCGGTCTCTGCGGCCCTTTTTACGCTGTTTAAAATCAAACTTATATCGCAGCATCAAACCTAAAATCATAAACATCCAACCACGTTCTTTAGCCACGGCTTGATGTGCTTGACGTGCTGTCCAGGCCATTTTACCCATGAGTAATGTATTACCAGATGCCGGTTGTTGATTTTCGATTTCATCTCCTAAACAAGTGGTATCGAATAATTCAGGATCCATCGTTCGACCGCCAGGCAGAGAACCTTCTAAATGCGGATAATAATCAGGATATTTGTCAGCAACTGCAAGCTTTACCCGAGTATTAGCATGCAGTTCGCGAAGCATTTTTGGCGCGTTATCTAAATAAGCACAAATTCTTGATTTAGCGACGCTACCATTACTTGCCGCTTCAACATAAGCGAGTGCAGATTCATAGCTATCATTACCACCAAGTGCTTTGAATTCATCATTATTTGGGATCCAGATACCACCGCCAGAAATAGCCGAAGTACCACCGTACTTATCACTTTTCTCAACAATCAGGACTGAATGTCCATTATCGGCAGCAAATATAGCAGCAGTCATCGCACCGGCTCCCGAGCCAACGATAATTATATCGTATTGATTTTCATTGTTGGTGCTCATCTTATTTCTCCTGTTTAGCAAAATAATTCTGTTTTAAGGAATATTTTCTTTTGATTGCTAATTTTGGCGTGGATACAACTATCCACATCATACAAATTTATACATAAAGCGCTTTTTTAAGCTCGTTCTTAAGCAATTTACCCGCAGGGTTCCGTGGTAATTTTGCCGTCACTATATGTAAATGCGCTGGAACCTTATATTTAGCTAAGTGCTGTGTGACATGATTGAGTAATTCAGCCTCAGTCAGTGATTCGTTGTCGAGTAAACATACAACAGCGACAATAGACTCGCCGGTTTCTTCATCGGGTATGCCAAACACTGCGGCTTCGTCTATTTTTGGATGTTCTAACAAGCAAGATTCGACCTCTGCGGTTGAAATGTTTTCACCTGCACGAATAATCACATCTTTAATACGATCCACGATGTACAAAAAACCGTCATCATCAATGTAACCAATATCACCACTGTGTAACCAACCTGATTTAAGTGTTTCATTGGTTGCTGCGTCATTACCTAGATAGCCATCCATCAAGCACACACCTCTCATACAGATTTCACCTAACTCGTTGTTAGCTAAGACAAGTCCTTCAGGTGAACAAATTCGTGTTTCCATTATGGGAGATAACAAACCCGAACTTTTGGGCCTGTGACGAAATAATTCACCGGCAATTGCAGCACAGACACCGTTGGTTTCGGTCATCCCAAATCCAACACCAATCATTTGCTCATCTAACGAAGATAATGCACTATCGATAAGGCTTGTCGGCAAACCTGAACCACCGAAGCCCAGCCCGCCAAATGTTTTCATTACCTCTGGAGTATGAAAATCGGGATCTCGTAATAACTGCATGACCATTGAGGGAGCGCCATTAAACTGTGTAACTTGCTCTTTTTTAATTAATTCAATCGCGGACGAAGCGTCCCATTTATGGGTGAATATCAAACGTCTACCTGTTCGCAGCGCATTAAATAATTGTGCGTGCAAGCCACTAACATGAAACATAGGCACTGCAGTAAGTAATGTCGGCACCAACGCTTTTTCCATTATTTTGGCAACGGCTTGAGGAGATGTCATTGCTGACACAGCACTGATATAATCAATATTGAATAACGACTGACATACTGCTATGTGACTTGATACTACAGCCTTGGCTTTACTACTAGCACCGGATGTAAAAAGCACTAAAGCTGGATCTGTTTCGTTAATTTGAGGCATTGGTAATTTAACCGCTGCACACGAAATAGCGTCACCAAAAATAGTC
>JAQXDG010000177.1 GCA_029251505.1 Glaciecola sp.
AAAGCCAATATTAACAACGCGCTTAATCTATCACTTATTCTAATAAGACTTTATAAATACCTTAGCCTTTATATCGCTGCATCACTAAGGTTGCGTTCGTGCCACCAAAACCAAAGCTATTAGACATAATGGTATTGATCGTTTGTTCACGTGTTTGGGTCACGATATCCAATCCTTTCGCCGCATCATCTAATGTATCAACATTAATTGACGGCGCAATGAAGTCATTTTCCATCATTAAAATACTAAAGATAGCTTCGTTAACCCCAGCAGCACCTAGTGCATGGCCGGTCATGGCTTTAGTTGCACTAATTGCTGGTGATTTTTCACCGAATACTTCTTGGATCGCTTTCAGCTCTTGTACATCACCAACAGGGGTGGACGTCCCGTGAGTGTTTAAATAATCAATCTCGCCTTCGACATTTTGCATCGCCATTTGCATACAACGCACCGCGCCTTCACCTGAAGGAGCAACCATGTCATAACCGTCAGAGGTTGCACCGTAACCAACAATTTCAGCATAAATATGTGCACCACGCGCTAACGCATGTTCAAGTTCTTCGACTACGACCATGCCACCACCACCGGAACTGACAAATCCATCACGGTCTGCATCATAAGTGCGCGAGGCTTTTTCTGGCGTATCATTATATTGTGAGGACAAGGCGCCCATTGCATCAAATTGACCAGAAAGCGCCCAATGGAGTTCTTCACCACCACCGGCAAATACCACATCTTGTTTGTTTAATTGGATCATTTCCAAGGCATTACCGATACAATGTGCTGATGTGGCGCAAGCTGATGAAATCGAGTAATTCACCCCTTTGATTTTAAATGGGGTCGCTAAACAAGCAGAAACTGTGCTACCCATACAGCGTGTAACCATGTAAGGACCGACACGACGCACGCCTTTGTTACGAATAATATCCGCAGAATCAACTTGATGCTGAGACGATGCCCCACCTGAACCTGCAATGATACCGGTACGAATATTAGAAATTTGCTCAGGTGCCAAACCGGAATCGTCTACGGCTTGTTGCATGGCAATATACGCATAAGAAGCTGCATCGCCCATAAAGCGTAATTGTTTACGGTCAATATGTTCACTCAAGTCAAGGTCTACTTTGCCCCAAACTTGGCTACGTAAACCCATTTCCTTAAACTGTTCAGAAAACGTAATACCTGATTTACCAGCACGTAATGACTCAGTAACTTCTGCTTTGTTGTTACCAATACTTGATACGATACCTAATCCAGTGATGACTGCTCTTCTCATGATATTCCTTAGCGAATTTAGTGCGACTTATTATACGTCTTTTTTGTGCGTAAGATTGTACGCCAGTTTATTAATTTAACTGGTCTGATATTATACTCTCCTTAGTATATTTACTTACAGGTTCAATGTGAAGCTTAGCCATGCACAAATCAGCTTTAAATCATCTGGCACGCCAGTTGCTGATGATTTTTCCGATGTTTATTTCTTAGACGCTCACGGCTGCGCAGAAACTGACTATGTATTTATCGAACAAAATGATTTGCTCAACAGGTGGTTACAATTCGAACTATCTGACGCTATTTCTGCTAATGTCTTTGTGATTGCCGAAACCGGTTTTGGCTCGGGTTTAAACTTTTTTCAAACATTGCACCATTATTCGCAGCTACTTGAACAAGGTCAAACACTGCCAAGATTATATTTTTTATCAACTGAAAAATTTCCAATGACCATGGCCGATTTACAACAATCGATTGCCGTGTACCCACATTTATCTAAATGGGTTGACGAACTACTGCCACAATATCCTATGGCTTTAACAGGCTGTCATCGCATGCATTTATGCAATGGACTGGTAACATTGGATCTATGGCTTGGAGATATTCACGACACCCTGCCCCAATGGCTAAATGAGCATGATGGTCTAGTGGATGCCTGGTTCTTGGATGGGTTTGCGCCAAGCCGTAACCCGGACATGTGGAATGAGGCTTTATTTACGCAACTTGCTCGTTTATCCAAACCCAATGGCACACTATCAACCTTTACCGCTGCGAGTATTGTTAAGAGAGGCTTAGTCAAAGCTGGCTATACATTAACTAAAACCAAAGGCTTTCGCTATAAACGAGAGATGATCCGTGCCACATTCACAGAATTAGCTATTCGACAATCAACGCAACAACAGCACAGCATTCCATATTATGCGCGTCCTGCTCAGCCCTTATTACAACATGTGACGATTTTGGGTGGTGGTATCGCCGCAGGGTGTTTAGCCTATTTACTGACAAAACAAGGCATCGAAGTCACCGTACACTGCCAAGATGCAGCGTTAGCACAAGGCGCATCGGGCAATGATTTAGGCGGTTTTTATCCACAACTCAATGCTCAAGGGAGTATCGCAAGCCAAGTTCATGCCGCTAGTTTTGTGTCTGCTCGGCGATTTTATGATGCGTTACTTAGCCAAGGTGCTGAGTTTGGTCATGCTTGGTGTGGGGTATTACAAGTTGGTTTTAATGACAAAGTTCAACAACGCCAACAAAATTTAATTGAGCAACAGGTGTGGCCAGCAGATCTAATCCAAGGTGTTAGTGCTAGCCAAGCGTCAGCCATTGCACAAGTCGAACTCCCCTATCCGGCATTATTTATTGAGCAAGGAGGCTGGATCAGCCCACCTCAATTAGTAAAGGCAATGTTTGCACTCGCACAACAAACCGGTTTATGTCAGATTAACACCCAATCAACATTGAGTACTGATGGCATTACTCATATTACCAGCGATCCTAGTCAGGCAGTCATATATGCCACGGGTGCAGAATCAGCGCGATTAGCGATCCCGGCGTTACCGTATCGTTTGGTCAGGGGGCAAGTAGAACGTGCTCCAGCATCCACTCAAAGTTCAGGTCTACAAACCGTGTTATGCCACAAGGGTTATTTCACCCCAGCGGTAGATGGCATACATGCATTAGGCTCAACCTATGTGAAAGACGATGTCAATTGTGAGTATCGTCATTCCGAAGCACAGCTTAATTTGGCGATGCATCAACAGAGTCTGGTTGAGTGTCCATGGATCCAGACAATGCCTTTACCCACTTCGGGCAGAGCAGCTATTCGCTGTTCCACACCTGACCATTTACCACTCGTCGGCGCTGTGCCCGATGTACAGCAACAATTAATCGACTTTAATCAGTTGTATCAAGCAAAACCTGCACATACTTACCCTCAAGCGCAAAATCTTAAAGGGCAATATGTGCTAACAGGATTAGGCTCTCGCGGATTAACCACCGCGCCATTAATGGCGCAGTTATTAGTATCTCAACTATTAGGGCAGCCTATTCCAGTCACTCAGACTGTCGCAAACGCACTCAATCCCAATCGCTTTTTGATCCGCGACGGGATACGTAGATTAAGCTATTTAGACCGATTTACGGCTTCATAATGGCTGCTATTTCATCAACTTGAGCTGATTCGCAGTAATAGGTATTGTTTGACGCAGGCGCTGCCATAGCGTCCAGATTTTTTTCTGATCCGGCTTGTCCAATTCTTGATTGGCAAACGCATCAGTCAAATTTTGGGTGAGGATGTCATCGAGGCTGTTTAATGAGTTTTCACTCGCATCAGGTACCATGCTGACAGCTAATGAAAAATGACCATGAAAATAACTACTAATAAACAATTCATCATCAGTGCCATTAACAACAATGTTATCTAAATCTTGTTCAACACCATCAATAAACTCAGCAAAGGTTGATGCTTTGTTACTCGCATCAGAATAACTGACCCCGACAGGATATAATACTTTGTCATTGTAGCCGGTGATCACCTCAATCAACCCATCTAAACTCGCATCTAATTGTGCATCACCCGTGTCACAAATAAGTGGCTGCCCTTGCAACTGCTGCAGTTTGGTTTTGGTTGCCACGATAATAATGTTGTCTTTACCTATGGCGCGGATCACGTCTGGCGAAAGTTGCTGGTTGCCTCTACCAAAAATATGCCCTTGCCCACCAATTAACGTAATTAAGAGCTTAGTCGGTGAGTGTTGTACAATCGGTAATATAGAATCTGCCATCATATCTTGTTCAACACGTCCATTGGCATGGATCACATCTACACCCAGTAATGTATTGGGGTAGCCTAACTCTTGCATAATAAAATCAATGGTTGAGCCAGAACCCATAATCCAATTGCAAGGCGCATGTTCATCGCGTAACTCACCGATATACGCAGCTAAGTCTGCTAATACCATCTCGTCTGATTCTTTGCCACCCATCTTGACTGACTGTACATATTGTAATTGCGCGGGGACAGTGAGCTCACCAAAATGCTTAGCAATAACTTTACCCTCACGAAATGCGGTCTCATCGATGTCGCGTACTTCTGCTTCTTGGACACTGACTAATTTACCTAACATCATATCAGCAATGACACATCCTGCTGCGCGAGGCGTAATCGCATAGACACCAGAATGTATTTTACAGCCTGCAGGTATCCCTAAAACAGGAATATGCGTAGGAACAACATCACAGATATTGCGCGCGGTACCGTCACCACCGGCAAATAAAATACAATCCACACCTTGGGCAAGGAGTGCTTGGACAGCAGCTTGTGTGTCGCTAGCTTCGGTTTGCGCATGAGGATGGGTGTACACCACTTGTGTCGTAAAACCCAATGCCACAGCGCAATCTTCGCCCATCTGACCTGATGCCGTTTTGATCACTAGTTGTGATTGATGAGCTATTAGCTCTTGCAGCGCAGTAGCTGTTTTATCATTAGCTTGTGGGATCGCTCCTTTAGCTAAGGCCTGGGCGCGAACATCAGCCCCATCACTGCCTTTTAACGCAACAGCCCCACCAATTCCGGCATACGGATTAATCACCAAACCTAGCACAAATTGTCGAGATGTCGGTGTGTATAATGATTCGGGGTAATATTCTTGTTTTAACACTTGGATAAATTCTTGTGCTCGTTGTGGGTAACCGTCATTCATCAGTTGCGACAGTTTATCCGCAACCATTGACTTAAACGCCAACTCGTCGGTTTTATTTCCCGTTAAATTATCAGAACTGATCGTAAATTCAAGACCGCATGCTAAACAAAAGCCCCATTCAATGGCTTGTGGTAACACTTCAACACGTTGAAATTGTCGTTGTTGCTCATCATCCCGCCCATCCGGCGCATACCAATACCCATAATCGGGGAGTAAACGTCGTTCCGAACCCGCAATACACCAATGCGCTATCTCATGTAATGCGCTAGAAAAATACCCATGAGCAAACACAACTTGATGATGTTCGACATGCTCA
>JAQXDG010000205.1 GCA_029251505.1 Glaciecola sp.
ACCGTGGACGGCCCAAGTGGGGCAGGTAAAGGGACACTTAGCGCACATATTGCTAATTATTTACGATGGCATTTTTTAGACAGTGGTGCCATTTATCGTGTTCTAGCGGTGGCTTGTCAACATCACGGCATAGAAATTCAAGATGAAGAATCGGTCGTTCCTTTAGCGTCAAGTTTAGATGTAAATTTTATTACCACGGAAAATCACACACGTATTATACTTGAAGGTGAGGATGTTACTGATGTTATCCGAACCGAAGATGTCGGTGCGTTAGCATCGCAAGTGGCCTCATTGACGCGAGTAAGAGAGGCATTATTACGCCGTCAACGTGCATTTGCGCAACTTCCAGGTTTAGTAGCCGATGGTCGTGACATGGGTACGGTGGTCTTTCCTAATGCGCCCGTTAAGATTTTCTTAACGGCTTCTCCTGAGGCACGCGCCGAAAGACGCTATCTACAGTTGAAAGATAAGGGGCATGATGTTAACATTGCGCGCCTTTTGAACGATATTCAAGTTCGAGACGAGCGGGATACCAATCGAGCCGTTGCTCCATTATTCCCTGCCTCTGATGCTCATGTGCTTGATTCAACTGGATTAAATGCAGATGAAGTGTTTGCGAAAGTGCAACAAATTTTGACTAATGCGGAAATCCTTCCTCATTAGTTTTATTATGTTTGTTAAAGGATTAACGAACTTTGAACAATAACCCCGCATAACTTGGATGGAATGTGGATATTACTTAGAAGACTTAGATAATTAATATGTCAGAAAATTTTGCTCTACTATTTGAAGAAAGCTTACTACAGTTAGAAACACGTCCTGGTGCTATCGTTCGCGGTACTATCGTATCGATCGAAAAAGATATCGTACTAGTTGACGCAGGTCTAAAATCAGAGAGTGCTATACCAGCAGAACAATTTAAAAATGCCGATGGCGAGCTTGAAGTAGCCGTTGGTGATGTTGTTGATGTTGCATTAGATGCTGTAGAAGATGGATTCGGTGAAACGATCCTTTCTCGTGAGAAAGCTAAACGCCACGAAGCGTGGGTTGAACTTGAAAAAGCTTACGAAGAAAAAGAAACCATTAAAGGTATTATTAATGGCAAGGTTAAAGGCGGATTTACAGTTGAAGTTAACACTGTTCGCGCGTTCTTACCTGGTTCATTAGTTGATGTGCGTCCAGTACGTGACACAACACACCTTGAAGGTAAAGAAATCGAATTTAAAGTTATCAAGTTAGATGCTAAGCGTAACAACGTTGTTGTTTCACGTCGTGCAGTTATCGAAGCGGAAAGCAGTGCTGAACGTGACGAACTACTTGCTAACTTAGAAGAAGGCCACGAAGTTAAAGGTATCGTTAAGAACCTTACTGACTACGGTGCGTTCGTTGACTTAGGTGGTGTTGATGGTCTACTACACATTACTGATATGGCTTGGAAACGCGTTAAGCACCCAAGTGAAATCGTAAATGTTGGTGACGAAATCAATGTTAAAGTCCTTAAGTTTGACAAAGATAAGTCTCGTGTTTCATTAGGTATGAAGCAAATGGGTAACGATCCATGGCAAGAAATTGCTGCACGTTTCCCAGAAAACAGCCGTTTATCTGGTGCAGTAACTAATCTTACTGACTATGGTTGTTTCGTAGAAATTGAAGACGGTGTAGAAGGCCTTGTACACGTTTCTGAAATGGATTGGACTAACAAAAACATCCACCCATCTAAAGTGGTTAACTTAGGTGATGTGGTTGAAGTGATGGTTCTTGAAATTGACGAAGAGCGTCGTCGTATCTCTCTAGGTCTTAAGCAATGTATCCCGAACCCATGGGAAGAGTTTGCTAAGTCATACAATAAAGGCGATAAAGTATCTGGTAAGATCAAGTCAATCACTGACTTTGGTATCTTCATCGGTCTTGACGGCGGCATTGATGGTTTAGTTCACTTATCTGACATCGCTTGGAACAAAACTGGCGAAGAAGCGGTACGTGACTTTAAGAAAGGTGATGAAATTCACGCAGTGGTATTACAAGTTGATCCTGAGCGTGAGCGTATTTCTCTTGGCGTTAAGCAAATTGATGAAGACCCGTTCAATCAGTATCTAGCTGATTTCACTAAAGGTACAATTGTTACTGGTACTATCACAGCTGCTGATGCTAAAGGTGTTACTGTACACTTAGCTGACGAAGTTGAAGGTTATATCCGTGTTAGCGATTTATCTCGTGAACGTGTTGAAGACGCATCTGAAGTTGTTACTGTTGGTGATAGCATTGAAGCTAAATACACTGGCGTTGACCGCAAGAATCGCATTGTAACTCTATCTGTTAAAGCGAAAGACCAAGCAGAAGAGAAAGATGCACTTGAGAAAGTCAATCAAACAAATGATGACCAAGGTTCAACTAACGCAATGGCAGAAGCTTTCAAAGCAGCCAAAGGCGAGTAATCTTTTAGTCTGAAAATATAAAGGTGTAACAGCAACTTAACTTGCGTTACACCTTTTTTTCTGTAACTCTTATAAGACCCAACAATTATTTAGCTAAATAAGGCTCCAATAATGACTAAATCCGAATTGATCGAAACACTTATGTCTAGTTATGACGAAGTACAGACTCGTGATATTGAAGTTGCAGTAAAAGAATTATTAGAGTTCATGGCGCAAACATTACAGCGCGGTGAACGTATTGAAATCAGAGGTTTCGGTAGCTTTTCTTTGCATTATCGTGCTCCTCGAACTGGTCGTAATCCAAAGACCGGTGAATTGGTCGAATTGACGGGCAAATACGTTCCGCATTTTAAACCAGGAAAAGAATTACGAGATCGCGTAGATTTTTCTTAATATAGCGAAACAAAAGGGACAAATTGTGAAGGGATTATTTACTTTTTTAGTACTCATCATCGTACTCGTTATCGCGATTATCATTGGCTCACGAAATCAAGAGCTGATCACCATTAACTATTTGATTGCACAATCTGAATTACGTGAATCAACATTAATGGCTATTATATTATCCTTAGGGGTTGTCATCGGGATGTTGACAATGTTCGGTAGTTGGTTAAAGTTATCTTGGCAAGTTAAAAGCCTTAAAAACCAAGTAAAGCGTTTATCAAAAGAAGACTAATCAACTATGCTTGAATTGTTGTTTTTATTGCTGCCTGTTGCGGCAGGTTATGGCTGGATGATGGGGCGTAACAGTGTTCGCAATGCCCAACGAAAACAATCAAGCATCCTTTCAAAGCATTATTACAAAGGCCTAAATTTTCTTTTATCAGACCAACCCGATAAAGCGGTTGATACCTTGATAAAAATGATCTCATTAAACAATGATACGGTTGAAACACATATTGCGATGGGCAACTTCTTTCGTCACCGCGGCGAATTAGACCGAGCTATCCGCATTCACCAAAACTTAGTCAGTCGTGATGAACTCCAAGGCACCCCACGTGAAAATGCATTAAGTGAGCTTGGCCGGGATTACATGTTGGCAGGCTTTTTAGAGCGTGCTGAAAATTCTTATTTAAAACTACTCGATAGCGATAAGCATCGTCCTGCAGCACAACAATATTTGTTTGAGATCTATCAAACCACTAAAGAGTGGGATAAGGCCATCGACTTATCGCAACGTATGCTCAGTGTTGATGACCAGCAACCCGAAGTCGCTCACCAGTTGTCCCATTTTTATTGTGAAAAAGCCCAGCAGTTCGTAAAACATAGCGATTACTCTAATGCTATTCCTTTTTTACATAAATCTATTGATATCGATGAACACGCAGTCCGTCCTTGGCTAATGTTAGGGCGCATTTATATCGAGTCGCAAGAATACCAAAAAGCAGCCGATGCCTTAAACCAAGTGCCGAGCAGAGATATTACGTGGTTCTCAGAGGCCGTACCTTTATTAGAGCAATGCTCAGCGGCATTACAAGACGATGACTTGTTAGAGAGCAGCTTAGCGCCATATTGGCAGGTCTGTGCTACGTCTTATTTGGCTAAGGTGAAATTAGCAGCCAAGCGAGGCGAAGATAAAGAAGCCACACAAATCTTGCTTGAACAACTCAAACAAAAACCAACTATGCGAGGGTTTAAGACCTTGTTAGGTTTTTTCGTCGAGCAACAAGATGACGAACAAATTCAAAATAGCCTAGCCTTACTGGCAGATCTAGTAGAAAAACAAATCCAATCCAGACCTAAGTACCGCTGTATTAAATGTGGATTCTCTGGTCGTCAAGTATATTGGTTATGCCCAGCCTGTAAACATTGGAGTGTTGTGAAGCCTATCAAAGGACTCGATGGTGAATAATTTAACTGTAAGAGAGTGTCTCAATGTCCCATGATCCAAAAGTAGTCGTTGCTTGTGATTTTAATCAATTATCTGATTTACATAATTTTGTTGATAAAGTCTCCCCAGATTTGTGTAAATTAAAAATCGGCAAAGAAATGTTTACTTACTTTGGCCCTGAAGCCGTAAAGCCTTTGGTTGCTAAAGGGTTTGATGTGTTTTTAGATTTAAAATTTCACGATATCCCGAATACGGTTGCTAAGGCATGTATTGCCGCAGCAGATTTGGGCGTCTGGATGATTAATGTCCATGCTAGCGGCGGTGAAAAAATGATGAGCCATGCCAAAGAAGGATTAGCACAGTTTGGTCAGGATGCGCCTAAGCTGATTGCCGTGACCGTATTAACGTCTATGGATGAACAACAGCTACATCAAGTGACACCGAATATTAGTGTGGCCGACCAGGTCAATAAACTGGCCTTGTTAACCCAATCAGCGGGACTTGATGGGGTGGTGTGTTCGGCGCAAGAAGCAGTGCAATTGCGTCAGATAGTGAGTAATGAATTTTTGTTAGTGACGCCAGGTATCCGACCTGTAGGTAGTGAACAAGGTGATCAAATCAGAGTGATGACACCCCCGCAAGCAATGTCTAGTGG
>JAQXDG010000020.1 GCA_029251505.1 Glaciecola sp.
ATCTTTGCTGGTGATAAATATGCTGGTCTTTCTGAAGAAGCATTATATTACATCGGTGGTACGATTAAGCATGCTCGTGCAATCAATGCGTTTGCCAATGCATCAACTAACTCGTACAAGCGTTTAGTACCTGGATTCGAAGCACCAGTAATGCTTGCATACTCTGCTCGTAACCGTTCAGCTTCTATTCGTATTCCTCATGTAACGAGTGATCGTGCACGTCGTATCGAAGTCCGTTTCCCTGACCCAACAGCTAACCCATACTTAGCATTTACTGCATTGTTAATGGCTGGCCTTGACGGGATCAAAAACAAAATTCACCCTGGCGATCCAGCTGACAAAGATCTATATGACTTACCAGCAGAAGAAGCTTTACTGATCCCAACTGTTGCATCATCTTTAGAGCAAGCTTTAGAAGCGCTAGATGCCGACCGTGAGTTCTTAACTGCCGGTGGCGTTATGAGTGACGACATGATTGATGCATACATCGAGCTTAAGAAGCAAGAAGTTGAGTTATTGAACACGTCTGTTCACCCAGTAGAATTTGATATGTACTACAGCTGCTAAGCATTACGCTTACTCGTTAAGTATTACTTTCTATACAAAAGCCTGCATTTGCAGGCTTTTTTTATGACCAAAATCAGCTACACTTTGAAGATGTTGACTTACCTACGATCATCAATGGACAATCAAAACGCAACATCCCTAGAATCAACTACTGTATTTTTTGTAGCGGTATTTAACTTTAACAAGTCAGCTCTTTGTGTTTTCTTGTTCGTCTGCATATTGTTTTCACAACCGGCACTCAGTGCTCTCCCTTCGATACAATTAATTTCTCCGGCACACGAAGCCACAATACGAAATACACAAGGTCAGGTGCATATTAGCTGGGTCGCACACGCTAAAGCCAATGTTGTTTACGAAATCTACCTTGATGATGTCCTCAAAAAAACGACCACTCATACTGCAATGGCCTTAACAGGTGTTGAACGCGGTGCTCATTATATTTATTTACAAATAAAAGACAAAAACGGCAAAGTAATTGCAATGTCTCCTACACATACCATTTTCGTGCACCAAAATAGCAAATTATTTAGATAATTTACTGTTTTTATTATTGGTTAACGGTCAAGATGGATAATAAATAGCGTGATGCACTTTTTTGGTGCATAGTGGGTACTATGAATATTTCCTTTGAAAAAACATTTGATAATTTAATTACTGCTGTGCTCGTTTTAAATACGTGCTTTGAAGTGCAGTATGCGAATCAAGCCACGCTCAGTTTTCTGAAGACAGGACGCAAACAGTTATACGGCAATATTGTCGATGACTTTGTGTTGTTTTCATCCTTAGATAAAACGCGGTTTCGTGCAGCGCTAGAACATCATGAAAACTTTAGTGAAAATGAAGTTGAGTTATGTTTGCTGGATGAAAGTATTTTATTATTTGATATTGGCGTGACCTATATAAACAATGAAGAACAAGATTTGCTCTTAATTGAAGCCAAACACATCGATCAACAAAAGCGTATTAGTAAAGAAAATCAACAAGCCGCACAACAACAGGCAGCAAAAGAACTCGTGAGAGGCTTGGCACATGAAATTAAGAATCCACTTGGCGGTATTCGCGGTGCTGCGCAGTTACTAGCGATGGAATTATCTTCTCCCGAGCAAAAAGAATACACGCAAATGATCATCAAACAATCAGACCGATTGCGCGAACTTGTCGATCGACTCCTTGGCCCTAATTCTTTACCTCAGTTTACATGGCAAAATATCCATATCCCCATTGAGGCAGTGTTTCAGTTAGTTAAACTCGATAATCATTATAATATTAATATTGTGCGCGATTATGATCCTAGTATTCCGGATGTGTATATTGACGCCAATATGATCCAACAAGCCGTGTTAAATATTGTCAAAAACGCCATGCAAGCTTTGCATGATGCACAGTCCAAATTACCCAAAATCAAAATCAAAACGCGCGTTGCTAGACACCAAGTTATTTTAGGCAACAAAGTCCCGCTATGTGCTGTTATTTATATTTATGACAACGGCCCTGGCGTCCCGAAAGCACTTCGCGACACCTTATTTTATCCGATGGTGAGTTCTAAACAATCCGGTTCTGGTTTAGGACTCTCTATCGCCCAAACCTTAATTGAACACCACAACGGTAAGATCGAACTTGAATCGAGAAAAGGCCGCACTGAATTTGCGATATTTTTACCGATCACTAAACACGGAGAAACTGCATGAACAACGAAGCAGTCTGGATCATAGACGATGATAGTTCCATTCGCTGGGTATTACAAAAAGCCTTAAACACTGCTGATATCCCCTCTTGCTGTTTTGAAAATCCACATGATTTATTATTACAGTTAAAATCAGGTCAAGTCCCAGAAGTCATTATTTCAGATGTCAAAATGCCGCAAATGGATGGCCTAACGCTACTCAATGAAGTCCACGCCGAATATCCTGACTTACCGGTCATCATCATGACGGCTCATTCAGATTTAGATTCTGCGGTTAATGCTTATCAATCAGGGGCATTTGAGTACTTACCAAAACCGTTTGATATTACTGAAGCGGTGAGCTTGACGCAACGCGCGCTAGCGCACGTTAAAGAGAGCAAACAAGTTGTTCACAGCGATGATGCCAAGTTACAATCGGAGATTATTGGCGCAGCACCTGCTATGCAAGAAGTCTTTAGAGCTATTGGTCGGCTTGCACGCTCTAGTATTTCGGTATTGATTAATGGTCAATCTGGTACTGGCAAAGAACTCGTCGCCCATGCATTACATAAGCATTCTCCTCGCGCCAAAAAACCGTTTATTGCATTAAATATGGCAGCCATCCCTGCTGATTTAATTGAATCTGAATTATTTGGCCATGAAAAAGGTGCGTTTACTGGTGCGCAAACCACCCGCAAAGGTCGCTTTGAGCAAGCCGATGGCGGCACACTCTTTTTGGATGAAATTGGGGACATGCCATTAGACATTCAAACACGATTATTGCGCGTCTTGGCTGATGGACAATTTTATCGAGTAGGTGGTCATGAAGCCGTATCGGTTGACGTGAGGATCATCGCTGCAACTCATCAAAACTTGGAACAATTAGTCTCAAAAAACCTGTTCCGCGAAGATTTATATCATCGCTTAAACGTGATCCGTATTCATATCCCAGCGCTAAATGATCGCAAAGAAGATATCCCTTTGTTAGCACGCCACTTTCTTAAGCGTGCAGCCAAAGAACTAGAAGTCGAAATGAAAATCTTAGCTGTCGACACTCAGGACTTAATGACCCGATTGGACTGGCCAGGTAATGTTCGCCAACTAGAAAATGTGTGTCGCTGGGTGACCGTGATGGCGTCGTCTCAAGAAGTGTTACCTGGCGATCTGCCACCAGAGTTATTGCAGACTCAACATGTGGTAAAAACTGACAGCCCCAATGGTACTTCGCTAACTAGTGCAGCCCATGATAGCTCATGGCAACAATTATTAGCACGTTGGACGGATGAACAGTTAGCCACTAACCAAGATGGTATTTTGAATAATGCGACGTTTGAGTTTGAAAAGATCATGTTGGAGCGTGCCTTAATGCATACCCATGGACATAAGCAAGAAGCAGCCAAACGGTTAGGCTGGGGACGTAATACCTTAACCCGTAAACTCAAAGAATTAGATATCCAATAAGTCCGGTATTGATCATTCCGATAAAATTAACTGTGTGCGACTAATACCCGCGCTAATGTTTGATTAAAATGCCCTAACCAAATTGGGCAAAATTGGCCTTGGTAGTGTTTATTTATTACTACTAATGCCCGTTTTTGAGCAAGGTTTTCAATGGGTTGCATTAACTCTCTAAAAAACAACATATCGACTTTTAACAACGGAGCTAAATCTTTCGGGATACCAGATTTCGTTAGACTTGCTTGGTTAAGAACATCAATACTGAGTTTTGTATTAGCTTGAGGGCTTTGACCTTGCAAGGTAGCAGCAGTTTGTGCCAATATCAGCTCATTTTCTGCATGTTGATTCGGCACTATATCTTTAACCAAGATAATGACGTTATGCAATAACTCATCATCATATTCTGTTTTGCCATTTTGGATACACATTTTTACAAACTGCTTGACCTGATCCATACTTTGTAACACGACATCTGACATATTACTGGTGTACATAATTTGGCCTTTTCGGAGCATATCGAGTAAATCTTCAACATGCTGCATCAAAGGTAACATCAGCGCAAAACCAACTAAGCCTAAATCTCCTTTTGTGGTGTGTAATATGTCTTCTTCAGTGTGGTCATGGGCAAATGTCAGCATGGGTGCTTATATATTAAAGTAACGTGTATGTATTATCGGCAGTTTTCAGGTATACTTGCGCGCAAATTATTTTTTGAGCGTACACGTGTTAGCCTTACTTCGAATTATTACCTTATTTGTGTATTTTATTTTGATTAATACACTATTACTTCTGTTCTTTTTGATTCGCCCATTTCAACTCAATAGCGTTGCGCTTGCTGGTAAGTGGTATGCTTCGATGGCTAAAATCATGGGTTTGAAAGTCATTGTACAAAACCGGGAAGTCATCGATCCTGAGCAGACCTATGTATGTATCGCCAATCATCAAAACAGTTTTGACTTGATGACCGTATGCAAAGCCGCGTTTGATGGTGTGGTCACGGTAGGTAAAAAGAGTCTAAAATGGATCCCGTTTTTCGGTCAACTTTATTATCTATCAGGTAATATCATGATTGACAGGAACAACTCAGGTAGAGCAAGGGATACACTAAAATTTACCGTCAAAAAAATCCTTGATGGGAATTTTTCGGTGTGGTTTTTTCCGGAAGGAACTCGCAGTAATGGACGAGGCTTGCTACCATTTAAAACGGGGGCGTTTAGAATTGCCGAAGAAACCGATAAACCTATTTTGATGATTTGTGCCAGTGACACGCATAAACAAATCAAATGGAATCGATGGAACAACGGCACGGTATTAATCCGATTCTATGAACCCGAACGCCTTGACGAAAGTAAAGACATTAAGCAATGGACTCAGTATTTTCATAAGCAAATGAAACAGCGTTTAATCGAACTGAATGAGACTGCTGATACTTACAACCACACCGTTCAACCAAAATCAAAAAGGGATGTATAATGAACATCGACGAGCGTGACGAATGGCTAGACTTTACACATGAGATTGTTGATGCACTGATTAGTGATGGCAGCGATCCTGACGGTACTTACACGATTGAGCACCATCTTGCGGGACAAGACTTTGATATGCTTGAAAAAGCCGCAGTGGATGCTTTTAAAGCGGGTTTTGAGGTGGGTGATGCTGAAGAAATGCCATTGGACGATGGCGGTTTGATTTTTTGTTTTGATGCCGTAATATCCCGCCCATTGAATCGCGATACATTAATCGAAGATTTAGATACCTTACTCAAAATAGCGGATAAAAATAAAGTCCACTATGATGGTTGGGGTACGCAGTATATCGAGCCGGTTCAATAACTAGCGTTTGAGCTGATATACAAACTACAAGGCCGCTATCGTGATGATGAGCGGCCTTTTTTTGACTTTTAAACGTGCTTTCAAAAATCACCACTCTCCACAATCCCATGTTTCAAACAAAACTTTGTGATTTCAAAACTCGAACTAAAACCGAACTTTTTATATAAATTCAGACGGTGAGCATGTACTGTCTTTACTGCAATGTTTAAATCCGTCGCAATACGTTTAATTTGATGTCCTTTTGCTAACAATAAAAACACTTCAGATTCACGTGGATATAATCGATTAAAGACTTCAAGTGCGTGTTCAGCCTCAGACAATTTACCCGCCATATCATTACTAAAAAATTGCTCTCCCTGACTAATCGCAGTCAAAGCATCGATCAACAGCTCAGAGGCTTCGCGTTTATGAATAAAACCACTTACTTCATATTTCTTGGCTTGTTGCAGATATAACGCACTTTCATACATGCTGACTATAATGATGTGTGCACTTGGATTGATTATTTTAAACTGTTCTATTAGTGCAAACCCATCGACACCGTTATCTAAGGAAATATCGGTGACCAGCATGTCAGCTTGCTTAATTACCGAAGAATTTAACGCATCCTCGGCACTCGCAAACGAACCAATGACTGCAAAGATATCTGACATTTCTATAATTTTTTGAAAGCCATCACGCACCAGCTGATGATCATCTACCAACACAATACTAACACTCATCTCTCAAACTCCAAGGCAGCTAAACAGGCACCTTTATATTAATGACAAATCCATTCTGCCGTGTAAATAAACACAATCCATTTAACGTTAATACACGCTCATAAATACTGTCGAGACCAAACCCACCCGAGGGCTCAATATGCTCGTTGTTGTTTGTACCGTTATCCCGGATAGTCAAATTTAAGGTATTGTCTTGGCACGATAAGTTTATCGAAAATTGCGACGCATCTGAATGCTTTAACGTGTTATTGACCGCTTCTTGACAGATCCTAAATAACGCCGTCTCAACATGTTCATCTAGTAATACCGAAACATCAATACTGGCAGTATATTGGATATCAGCAAGCGCGAGTTTTTCTCGAAAAAAATCACCTTTTAATGTTTCTATCAGCCCATATTTGTCTAACGTTGCGGGTCTTAGCCAGTGCATTAACTCATACACACTACTGTAAATCATATTTGCATCTTCTTTTAGTGATGCAAAATTAATGGCTTTATCTTTTGATTTTTCTAATAAATAAATAGAGGATTTTAATGCAATGATATTTTGGCCAATTTCATCATGTAATTCTTTAGACAAAAATTTCCGTTCTTCTTCTTGAACATGAATTATTTTTCGGCTTAACCCGGTCATTCTATCAGTCGCAATAATTAATTTCTTATTATTAGCTTCCAGCTCTTTTTGGGTTGCTATATGCCTTTTATTTATTAATTCATTATCGTATACCACTGCACTGACAATTAATGAAATCAATAAGTACATTAATAAAAATGGTTGGTATTCTAACAGCTCAGCACTTGGATGATTGAACAATGAAACAAACAAGAAAGTGACGATAACAATCGAGGTAAACATACCGGCAAACCATCCATACCGTGCAGCAAATAAAATAAGGGGGATTAAAATAGCTATTCGCAATAAATATTCAAGGCTTGGATCAAAATAATACAAAGCGCAGGAACTACCTAATACAATAACTAAATAAATGAAATACGGTTTATTTGTCGTCAGAATATCATCGTGTTTTTTCTCAACGACCCATTTAATGATCAGCACTATAGAAAGAATATAAAAACCCACTAAGTATCCAGATATTTGAATTGCCACAAAAAACTCAATATATCTATCTGCAGGCATCAACGTAAAAAAGCCAAACTCAAAATAAGCAGGGGCAATCAAATATACAAATCGATACAACACACTTAACAGAATCAGCCCCATTACCCCTTGTAACGAGAACCAATCTTTGACATAGCGTTGATATATTAGGTAAACAATCCCGC
>JAQXDG010000023.1 GCA_029251505.1 Glaciecola sp.
TAAGCAGCCATTTAGTTTTAAATTTATTGATGCTGCCGATCCTGAGGGTAATGATTATTCTGGGGAACAGGCTGGAGTTGGATTTGCATTCGCCATCTTGACTTATATGTTCATTTTTATTTACTCTATGCAGGTTATGAAAGGGGTAATTGAAGAAAAAACCAATAGAGTTATTGAAGTGTTGATTTCGTCTGTAAAGCCTTTTCAATTAATGATGGGTAAAATCATTGGTATTGATTTAGGTACGACCAATTCATGTGTTGCTGTATTAGACGGCGGCAAAGCAAAAGTAATCGAAAACGCGGAAGGCGATCGCACGACTCCGTCAATCATTGCTTATTCAAGCGAAGGTGAAATTTTAGTAGGTGCGCCGGCCAAACGCCAAGCAGTCACCAACCCTAAAAACACATTATTCGCGATTAAGCGTCTTATCGGTCGTCGTTTTGAAGATAAAGAAGTACAAAAAGACATCGACATTATGCCATTTGATATTATCAAAGCAGATAATGGCGATGCATGGGTAGAAGCGAATGGTGAGAAAATGGCACCACCGCAAATTTCTGCTGAAGTATTAAAGAAAATGAAGAAAACAGCTGAAGATTTTCTTGGTGAAACCGTAACCGGTGCAGTCATTACTGTTCCTGCTTATTTTAACGATGCACAGCGTCAAGCAACTAAAGATGCTGGCCGTATTGCTGGTTTAGAAGTTAAGCGTATCATCAATGAGCCAACTGCCGCTGCATTAGCCTACGGTATGGATAAAAAATCAGGCGACAGCGTTGTTGCAGTATATGACTTAGGTGGTGGTACTTTCGATATCTCAATCATCGAAATTGATGAAGTAGATGGCGAACATACGTTTGAAGTACTTGCGACCAACGGTGACACTCACTTGGGTGGTGAAGATTTTGATAACCGTGTTATTAACTATTTAGTTGACGAGTTCAAAAAATCTCAAGGTGTTGATTTACGTAAAGATCCACTTGCGATGCAACGTCTAAAAGAAGCCGGTGAAAAAGCGAAAATCGAATTATCATCTGCACAACAAACTGAAGTGAACTTACCGTACATTACGGCTGATGCGTCTGGTCCTAAGCATTTAGCGATTAAAATCACTCGTGCTAAGTTAGAATCATTAGTTGAAGATATGGTTAAAGACACATTTGTACCGCTTAAACAAGCACTCGCTGATGCCGATTTATCTGTATCTGATATCAACGATATTATCTTAGTTGGTGGTCAAACACGTATGCCACTAGTACAAAAATACGTTGCAGATTTCTTTGGTAAAGAGCCACGTAAAGATGTTAACCCAGATGAAGCCGTTGCCACTGGTGCGGCGATTCAAGCGGGTGTACTAGCTGGTGATGTGAAAGATGTCTTATTATTAGATGTCACACCTTTATCATTGGGTATCGAAACGATGGGTGGTGTTATGACTGCTCTAATTGAGAAAAACACGACTATTCCGACTAAGAAAGGTCAAACATTCTCAACTGCCGAAGATAATCAAGCTGCGGTAACGGTACACGTATTACAAGGTGAGCGTAAGCAAGCTTCTGGTAACAAATCGTTAGGTCAATTTAACCTTGAAGGGATTCGTCCTGCAGGTCGTGGTCAGCCACAAATTGAAGTAACCTTTGATATCGATGCCGATGGTATCTTACACGTATCTGCGAAAGACAAAGATACAGGTAAAGAGCAAAAAATCACTATTCAAGCGTCTTCTGGTTTATCTGAAGA
>JAQXDG010000034.1 GCA_029251505.1 Glaciecola sp.
AGATAATACCCTAATGGTGTTTACTGAAAGCTTGTCTAATCCGATGACGCAAGTAGCAGATATGAGTGCTATTGGACAGTATTGCCAAGAACAACGTTTACTGTATGTGATTGATAATACGATGTCTCCTTGTGTGATTTTTTCAGCTAAGGCGTGTCATGCTAGTTTAGTGGTTTCATCATTAACTAAATATGTATCCGGTCACGGACAAGCATTAGGCGGCAGTGTTGTCGATACCGGTTTGTTCGACTGGACTCAATATCCAAACATTCAATCTCTGTACCAAGTGGCTGATAAGGCGCAATGGGGCTTAACTCAGATCCGTAAAAAAGGTCTGCGTGATTTAGGTGCGACGCTTTCTGCTGATGTCGCCTCGACCATTTTAGTGGGGATGGAGACATTACAATTACGCTATCATCAAGCCTGTGAAAACGCGCGTAAATTAGCGCTGCATTTTGCTAATCATGCAGGCGTGGTCAATGTCTTTTATCCGGGGCTTGCTGACCATCCACAGCATTTTATGGCTCGAGATTTATTTTCTCATTATGGTGCGATCATGAGTATTGAATTGCCAGAAGGTGTCAATATTATCGAGTTTATCAACCGCCTGAATGTGGTTATTTGTGCTACCCACCTTGGCGATACGCGTACGTTGGCATTGCCCGTTGCGCAGACGATATATTTTGAAGCGACCCAAGATGAACGTGACCGCATGGGGATCTCTGAGCAAATTGTCCGTTTATCTATTGGTATTGAAGATATACATGATTTGGTTGCTGATTTTGAACAAGCGTTAGGATAAGTTTAATCCGCTTTAATCCGCTTATACCCACTATTAACTGACAAAAAACCGCTAAGCCTAAATTGAAGGCGAAGCGGTTTTTTCGTTATTGCTTAAAGTTGAAAGTCGTCGGCTAAAATTAACTGCACTGGACCACCACCATTCACGGCATCTACAGCCAGAGCGGTGTAAATCCTATTTGCAGAAAGTGTTAACATACCCGTTTCTAGAGCGATGTCTTTAGTGCCAGTTGGCGTAACCGTAACATAATAATCGCCTGCAGCTAATGAGACATACCCAGTCTCAGCTAACATTCCAGCAGTAAACGGTACGCCACTAAAAGCGGGTGTCGCATCTGTAATGATGCCATCAGCAGTCACATAAATATCGACAGAGCCAGCAGCAGGGGACGCATGAAAAATACGTACTTGTGCTTCAGTGGCAACACGACGCGGCATATCCAAGATTAAATCTAAACCAATGTCAGCTAAGGTATTGTGTGCAATAGCGGTATAGGTTTTGCCAGCTTCTAAGGTTACCGACGCATCATCAATCACAACCACTGAGTTGTCTGCATCAGCAGCGACATCAACTAAGTAGGTATCGGCAGCAACACTTGCATAATCTGTCACACCCAGAAATGGTGCACCATCAAACAAAGTTAATGCGTTGTTAGCAATGACATCGACAGCAGGAGCATCCGCAACGGCGTGGATAACACGAAGATCCGCTGGCGTATTTGCATCTAAAATAGTCACTGCACCCGTTTTACCTGCAACCACTAAGCTGACGGGTGAATTTCCAGGACCGACATTTTGAGTTGCTGCAATTAATAACATTTCTTCAGAGGCTAAGGTCACGGTGCCTGAGTCAAAGACGACGGTATCCGATCCAGCTGGCGTGATTCGAATTCGATAATTACCAGAAGCCACCGAAACTAAACCGGTCGCGTCTTTGTAAGCCGCTGTCGCAAGCACTGTCGCAGAAGATAATGTAGTGACATCGGGTGCCGTTACGTGAATATCGACTGTCGGTGCTGATGGTGCTGCATGAACAACTTGCAGTTGCGTAGTGCCGCTAACCGACATATCTGGCATGGTAGCTAAGGCCAGTATTTCTAAGGTGTTATCTGCGACAGAACCCACAGCAATGACGCTGGTTAGTGCATCAGCATTAGCGGTAAGGCTGGCACTTAACACTTCCACATCACCAGAGGGCGTTTTAGCATTAACGGTTACAGGGTAAACTGTCGCATTCACAGTAAATACACCAGAAGCAACTTGATAATCCACATTTTCTAAGCCATTTAAAATGGCACCACCTGCTAAAATATCTACTTTTGGGGCATCTGGAG
>JAQXDG010000037.1 GCA_029251505.1 Glaciecola sp.
ATTTTCATCTGTGGATTCAATATCACCCTCTAGGTTCACGTATAAACGTGGATCACCGTCTCCGCCATTTAAGCCAAGGAATAACTCACTACCATCACCACCGTTACCACTAGCAAAGACCTCATAAGCCAGGATATTAATATTATCAGCATCATTAAATGCATCATCAACATAGATGACATCATCAGAACCAAATTCATCAATAAATACCGCTAAATCAGTATTGGTCTCAATACCCGCGCCCTTAGTTTCATTACCTCCATTAGGTTTTTGATCGCTAAAAACGAAGACGTAATTATTCGTCGATGCATCTAATGCAAACACATTACCCGAAGCAATATCATCACCCAAAAGATTGACGACACCAGACTTCGACCCAATTCCTAATCCTTCAAGATCAACCCACTGCGCACTCGCTACTAATGAGCCATCGTCGTCATTCATCATGTAGCCTTGGGCGGCAGTTTTAGACACTATATAGTCTGTTTTAGCTTCACCAGATAGTTCAGCCCATTCAAGCTGTGCCGCCGATAGTTGAATACTCTCAGGGAATGCAGCGTAAAGAATTCCTGCATCACTAGCTAAGAAATCGGGTAAATAATTTGCAATCGAGGCATCCTCATCAACACTACCTAAGCCGGTTAAGCTAACTTCACCAGAGGTCGGCGTAATGGTATTAAAGGATATATCTGCAAAAGTTGCAGTAGAAAGACCTGATGCTGTACTGACAAATGCACCATCATCAATCGATAAGGTGTAATTTGACGAAAGGTCGAGATCGAAGTTTGCATCAACATTGATAATGATCACTCCCTTATCGTTATCAATCGTGACTAGGTCTGAATCTGCTGCAATAGTAAAACTATTCGTTTTGGTTTCACCTTGATAGCCAGTTTCTGTGTTATCGGTAAAGGTAATTGTTTTACCTGTCACAGCAGAAACAGCTTGGTCTATCTGTAAAATAATGTCAGAACGTACATCTAACATTTTTTCACCAAGATTACTTAACTCGGTCGTAATAATAGGCGCCGATACGGCACTAATCGTAAAGGCTTCACTAGCAGTTAATCCGCCTGCATCGGTAGCGGTGACCGTAACACTTGCAGCAGCAGTATCCGCTGTCGCCGTGCCACTAATCACACCATCGGCAAACGTTATACCCGCAGGTAAATCACCGACTATTGAGTAAGTGATTGTATCGTTAGCATCAACATCACTAAATGAACCCGTCACATCCAGACTAAAGGCTTGGTCAACTACGGCAGTTTGCGCGGCAATATCAACGCCTACGGGTGCTTCATTGACGTTGGTAACATTAACCGTTAATGAATCGGTAGAGGTATTACCTGCCGTATCCGTCAAATCAAAATTAACCGTTAAGCTTGTGTCATCCGTTTCAAAATCTTGTGCTGCATTAAGCGTTAACACACCATCGGTTAGGGTAAATAACGCACTGTCATCACCTGTACCTAATACAACTGTCGCCTCTTCAGACGTAGCAATACTGCCAACTACCGTGCTGTTTTCTGCTGCACTTAATGTTTCTGTTGTGACTGCTGCGGCCGTATTATCTAATGTAAAGTTTGCATCAGTTTGGCCAACACTCGCCGTTGCTAAAGGCTGATTAGATACGGCGCCGATTAGGGTAGCTGCACCTAAAGTTACTGATTTAACGACAACACTTGTCACATCCCCTGCCGGAGCCGTTGCAACAAACGTAATCGTTTTAGAGTCAGCATCGTGGCTAGCATACGTCGCAGTGACATCAGTAGCACCTAATGTAACCAACATCGTAGGCGTTGCATCGTTCAATGTTAATGCAAAGCTTTCAGATAGCGTTGCTGTAATCGTCAACTCTTCTCCTGCTTTTGCAATATCGCTGGTATCTTGTTTAACTTCAATCGCATTAATGACTGGTGCTGACACAGCCCTGATAGTAAAGGCTTCACTAGCAGTTAATCCGCCCGCATCGGTAGCGGTGACCGTAACACTTGCCGCAGCAGTATCCGCTGTCGCCGTGCCACTAATCACACCATCGGCAAACGTTATGCCT
>JAQXDG010000071.1 GCA_029251505.1 Glaciecola sp.
AAGCAGATTTGGATTCAACCCATGTAGAGAATAAATTTAACAAGGTAACGCCGTCTTAGTGTTTAATTTAATAAATCATACTAGAGGTTAAACCAAGAATAAATGATAAATATTGGTAGCTTGGCTTTTATCTGGTACAATCAGTACTCGAACAACTGAGACAGTCACATGATTTATAAAGCCCAAAGTCCAGCAGGTTTTGCTGAAGAGTATATTGTTGAGTCTATTTGGAGTGGTCGTTTTCCTCCTGGTACAATTTTACCTGCTGAACGTGAGTTATCCGAGTTAATCGGTGTGACTAGAACCACCTTACGCGAAGTGTTACAGCGCCTTGCTCGAGATGGTTGGTTAACGATCCAACATGGTAAGCCAACCAAGGTTAACAACTACTGGGAAACGTGTGGCTTAAATATTCTAGAGACCCTTGCCCGTCTCGATCCGACTAATATTAAAGAGCTAGTGGATAATTTATTAGCTGCACGTACCAATGTCAGTGCTGTATTTATTCGTGGCGCATTCAAAAATAACCCAGAACGAGCCAAAGAAATCATTGGACGTTACAAAGATATCGAACAAACAGGTTTAGCTTTTGCACAGTTTGATTATCAAATGAATCACGATTTAGCGTTTGCTTCTAATAATAATATATATGTATTACTGATGAATGGCTTTAAAGGCATGTACGCGCGCATCGGAAGTTATTATTTTTCGTATGCTTCATCACGTGAACTAGCGACTAAGTTTTATCAGGATCTTTTTGCATTAATTGAACAAGCTGAGCCAAAAAAAGTGCAAATGTTAATCCGTCAATACGGCATAGATAGTGGTAAAATTTGGGCTGAAATTCGTGAAAACATCCCTAGTGATATTGCAGATTAGCGTCATCCACACAAATTAATTACAATTTACTAACACTTATGAACATTCTTTTGGTACAGTGGTACGATGAGTTTATTTGATTAGTGTTAGTGTTATTGTGCAAAATTCTTTTGATTATATTATTGTCGGTGCTGGTTCGGCAGGTTGCGTCCTCGCTCGTCGCTTAATTGATACCCAACAAGTGACTGTGTGCCTTATCGAGGCGGGTGTCTCAGATTCAAATCCATTGATCCACATTCCGTTTGGGGTCGCGTTACTCTCACGCATGACGAGTATTAATTGGAACTACAATACCGCCCCTCAAACCCAGCTCGACAACCGTTCATTATATTGGCCCAGAGGCAAAGTAATGGGAGGCTCCAGCTCCGTCAATGCGATGTGCTATATTCGGGGGCAATACAGTGATTACGATGATTGGGCGGCCAGTGGCGCAACAGGCTGGAACGCGGAGTGTGTCTTACCCCTGTTTAAATTAAGTGAAGATAATACCCGTGGGGAAAATACTTTTCATGGTGTCGGTGGTCCCTTAGGTGTCAGTGATTTACGCTATCATGATTCACTTTCTCAAGCATTTATCGCTTCAGGTCAATCTGTACAATTACCCCATATTAGTGACTTTAATACACATGAACGTGTGGGGGTCGGCTTGTATCAAGTCAGCCATCGTAATGGTCAACGTTGTTCGACCGCCAAAGGATATATCGCGCCGGTCAAAGATGATCCGAATCTGACAATATTAAGCAATACCTTAGTGCACCGTGTGTTAATTAATGAACAGACTGCTAAGGGAGTGGAATGCTCTATTAATGGGCTCAGCACGCAACTTTTTGCCAATAACGAAGTGTTGTTATGTGGTGGTGCAATTAATTCACCTCAAATCCTAATGTTATCAGGGATAGGGGACAAAAATCATTTAGCCAAATACCATATTGAATGTCTTGCTGATATTCCAAGTGTGGGGCAACATTTACAAGATCATCTTGATGTGATCGTACAAGTTAAATGTAAAACGGCTTCTGGTTATGCCTTAATGCCGCGTTTGGTGCCTAAATATATTCACCATGCTGCAAAATATGCAACCAATCGAGACGGTCTAATGTCATCAAACGTCGCGGAAGCTGGTGGGTTTGCTTATAGTCAGCAGGGTACTGCGGATAAACCGGATCTGCAATTTCATTTTATTCCAGGGATCATTGTTGATCACGGTAGAGGAATTGAGTTTGATTATGGCTTTGGTGTACATGTGTGTCATTTATATCCCAAATCTCAAGGTTATATTCGATTGCAGTCAAACAACCCGTTAGCCCATCCAGAAATACAACCCAATTATCTCAGTCACCCTGACGATTTAATCGCGTTAGTGGACGGCGTTAAACTGGCGATGACAATGTTAGCTTCACCTGCGTTCTCAGCCTATACACCCAGTCCTTGGCAGCCATCATTGCCGTTGGAAAACATGACGGATGAGCAGATTATTGCGTTTATTAAAAGCCAAGCGCAAACCGTTTATCATCCAGTCGGCACCTGTCGCATGGGGCAAATCGATGATCCTACTACGGTTGTCGACCCCCATTGTAACGTTAAACATATTAAGCGTTTACGCGTTGTTGATGCTTCTGTCATGCCAAGTATTATTGGCGGCAATACCAATGCACCCACGATCATGATTGCTGAAAAAATTGCTCAGCATATTATTGCCCAGCTTACTTAGGAGTCTCAATACATGTCGCAAATTCATTCAAATCCAAATACTCAATCAAAGCATAATACGCAATATGAAGGGGCTTTCCCGCATATCTTTACGCCATTGGATCTCGGTTTCACGACCTTAAAAAATCGTATCATTATGGGGTCGATGCACACCGGCTTAGAAGAAATACCTAACGGGCACGAGCGCATGGCTGCGTTTTTTGTTGAACGCGCCAAAGGTGGTGTCAGTTTAATCATCACCGGTGGCATAGGTCCTAATGCCGAAGGAGCGACACATGAGGTCTCTCGCCGTTTAGACTCGCCAGAAGTATTAGCGGAGCATCAATTTGTAACGGATGCGGTGCATGCACATGGTGCAAAAATATGTATGCAAATATTGCACACTGGTCGCTATGCCTATAACAAAAAACTAGTGGCACCATCGCCGATTCAAGCGCCCATTAATCCGTTTACACCACGTGAATTAACCAGTGATGAGATCGAATCCCAAATCGACGATTTCGTGTCTACCGCGGTTAATGCGAAACAAGCTGGGTATGATGGTGTTGAAATCATGGGTTCTGAAGGGTATTTTTTAAATCAATTTATCGCCCAACGTACTAATCAGCGTGAAGACGAATGGGGCGGAAAGTATGCCAATCGTATCCGCTTGCCGGTTGCAGTTGTGCGTCGCGTTCGCGCAGCGGTAGGGACTGATTTTATTATTATATATCGTTTGTCGATGCTGGACTTGGTAGAAGGAGGCTCGACAGCTGAAGAAGTTATTGAACTTGGATTGGCCGTTGAAAAAGCGGGAGCGACAATTATTAATACAGGGATCGGCTGGCATGAAGCACGTATCCCTACTATTGCTACTAAAGTACCTCGGGCGGCATTTACTTGGGTTACAGCTAAATTTAAGCAGGCATTAAATGTACCTGTAATCACGTCTAACCGGATAAACACGCCCGAAGTCGCTGAGCGTGTGCTTGCACAGGGTGACGCCGATCTTGTTTCTATGGCGCGTCCATTTTTAGCGGATCCTGAGTTTATGAACAAAGCGCAAGCGGATCAATCGCAACTAATTAATACCTGTATTGGGTGTAATCAAGCGTGTTTGGATCATGTTTTTGCCGGAAAACTAACGAGTTGTTTAGTCAATCCTCGAGCGTGTCATGAAGATGAAATTATTATTACACCGACGACTAAACCATTACACATCGCGGTTGTAGGGGCGGGGCCCGCAGGATTAGCGGCAGCCACGACCGCAGCACAACGCGGTCATCAGGTGACGTTGTTTGATGCAAATAATGAAATTGGCGGACAATTTAATATTGCCAAACAGGTACCAGGCAAAGAAGAGTTTTTTGAGACACTGCGTTATTTTAATGCGCAATTGTCATTGTTAAACGTGGAAGTGCAGCTTAATACCACTGTCACGGCAGCGCAGTTAAATGCTAGCACGTTTGATCAGGTGATTATCGCTGCGGGTATTATTCCGCGGATCCCGCCCATTATCGGAATTGATCATCCCAGTGTGTATAATTATATTGATGTACTCAAACATAAGAAACCGGTAGGAAAACGTGTGGCGATTATTGGTGCCGGAGGTATTGGTTTTGATACAGCAGAGTATTTAAGTCATGGTAAATCGACACCGAGCACAGATATTCCAACGTTTATGAAAGAGTGGGGCATTGATATGACTTTCTCTGTGCGTGGGGGGGTAGAAGGCATGCAAGCATTACCAGAGCCATCGCCCAGAACCATTTATTTACTGCAACGAAAGACGACTAAAGTAGGCGCAGGGCTCGGCAAAACAACCGGTTGGGCGCATCGTGCAGGCTTACAAATGAAAGGCGTGCACCTGTTAGCAGGTGTCACCTATGATAAAATCGATGATGCAGGTTTACATGTCACTATTGGCGGAGAAACGCAGGTTTTAGCGGTGGATAATGTGATTATTTGTGCCGGTCAAGAGCCCAACCAAGCATTGAGCGAAGGGCTCACCAAACCCTATCATTTAATTGGTGGGTCAGATGTGGCGGCTGAACTTGATGCCAAGCGTGCCATTGACCAAGCGTTACGTTTAGTCGTTACGCTGTGATCGTAGCAATTCAGGCAATCTAACCTCAAGCGCTCCTGAGACTTGGTCAATCACGACTTGGGAGCGATTTAATACATTCATACCTAACAGCCCATCAAAACCTGACAAGCGTTCTACGGGTAAGACTAAAATATCTATTTGCGCAATTTTCCATGGACCAATGGCGACGTTTGTGACGTTATACAAGCGTGCTTGTGCTTGTCCACTTGCGGTATTGATCAATATCCGACCTAAAAAGGTGCGGTGACGTTTAGGGATCCGCAAAAATGCGTCTCCAGATATTGCCGTCGTACTCGCACCGGTATCGAGTAATAATTCGAAGTGTTCACTACCAACATTAAATGGTGAAAACCATTGACCTTCACGTTGGCTTAACGCCACTGTAATATCCGCTTGCCGTGCTTGATTATTAGGGGCTATAGGTTGACGTTGAGTGCGCGCATAATCCGGCGTAATGGCAAATTGTTCAGACCATAAACGCCGTGTTTGTTGAATTAATTGATGACCATTGGGTAAGCTAGCAAGGGTATTTTCCATTGCATCGGGCAAATTGAGCATGGCATAAGCTAACGCAAGAGGCTCAATATAAGTAACGGCTTGCGATTCATATTGAATTAACGGCTCGACAAATGTCGCTAGCGCCGTCCAATCTTGATTATCGGTTAACGCATCAATAATGGGTTGAGCATGCTCGTTAATGTATGACGCCACCAATTCAATGTCTTGTGGTGCATTGAGCTTATGCAATAGGGTATAGAGGTATTCTAGTCCGGCCGCACTGGTTTGGGTATGAATGATCACCCGTCCTTCGAGCAGTTGTGCTTGCACATGTTCCGGGTATTGATATAAATATTCAGTTAATTGTGGTGCTAATGTTTGCCATTTACCCTCCTCAGCTAAGCTCAATAATGCGGCAAAGCCTTGGTCGTCTATAATTTGTGCATCTAGACTTTGCTCTCTTGTTTCTTGCACTGCTGATCGCTGGGTGGATTGCAGGCGAGATAGTGGCGCTAAGGATGGCGTGTGTTGCATCGAGCCAGTGTTCGTTTCTAAAACGCTAGGCAACAGTTTCTGGATCGGATCTAACCGCAACCATGAGGAGGCTTGATTATTGAGTAGAATATATACTGCGCCAATTAGGAGTATATTAATCATGCATGAGAGTAATAACGCGATTTTCATTTCACCGCCACACTCGGTTGTTCAGGAGCAAGCACTGCCGGCAGGTAAGCATCACGAAACAATTCGGGCATGCGCCGTATTTTCCCCGAAGACAATGCAATACATACAAACTCTGTCGTGGCGCTAAACACGATGGTAGATTTTTGTTCACTGTACATTTCAAATTGACGCGTTAACGTGGCTTTACCATCACACTGGGTAATCCAAGTGGCGCAATGAACTTGCTCGCCTAAATGTAATGGTTGATGATATTGCAACGCATGCGTGCGGATTGCCATGCCGCGGTCAATCGCTTGGTATTGTTCTATGCTTAACCCTAGTGCATTAGAGTGAAGCCATGCGGTTGTTTCAATCTGTTTAACATAGGCAACATTATTGACATGACCATAGTGGTCGATGACTGAATCGGTAATAGCCCATTGGCTGATAAACGGTTGCGGTAAACTGAACATAGAAACGACCTTAATAATTGATACATTTCATACTACATCAAAGTCGTAGTCGAACGTAAATATATATAGTGACTTTTAGCTAATTAATATAAAATAAC
>JAQXDG010000077.1 GCA_029251505.1 Glaciecola sp.
TAAATGCCAGCTATCAATTCAGCAATGATGTCATGGGCTATGCAACTATCAGTGAAGGATTTAGGTTGGGTGGTTCAAATGGTATCGGCTTGTGTGACTCAAATACTGGGGAACAACAAAGCGTTTGTGCTCAACCATACGAACTGTTGTACGAACCAGATACGACGACCAACTACGAACTAGGGTTTAAGAGTACTTGGTTGCGTAACCAATTACATTTTAACGCCGCTGTATTTATGGTGGAATGGGACAATGCGCAAATTGCCGGTGCGACATTGATCGGACAGCAAACTATTACCAGTAATGCCGGTGCAGCAGAGGCGACAGGCATTGAGATTGCATCAAGAGCCATTCTAAGTGATAACATCACTGCTTATGCGACCTATTCTTATACCAATGCTGAATTGACCAGTGATGCACCTTTTTTGTTTAAAGTGTTAAACCAAGATCAATTGGATGCAGGTGTTGAGCAAAATTATTATGATGGTAAGGATGGCGACCGTCTGCCTGGGACGCCTGAGCAGCAGTTCTCTCTAGGGGCTACCTATTCAACAGAGGTTTTTGGCGATACCGGTTTAGATATCAATTATGGTTTAACCTATCAAAGTGACGTTTACTCTAAGGTTGGCTTGCGCGCTGATGGTGAGAGTTTACCTGGCTATGCGCTAAGTAATGTTTCGGCTCGATTTACCAATGATGACTGGTCGGTCACTTTATATGTAGACAATATGTTTGATAAGTACGCATACAGCTCAGTTCGCCGTGATAAAGGTGATATTGGTTTAGCACAATACCCTGTGATGAACGCAAATGATGCAAGTATCCAGCGTAACTACGGACATTATTTGGTTACACCACGCAAAATGGGCGTGCGTTTTGAATACTTATTTGAATAAGCCTGTATTAGCTTAACAATTTGGAACATAACCAACTGGGGTCAGAATCTAATACATAATTGGGTTCTGACCCTATTTATCAATAGTGTTTTGAGATTTCACAGCATCAGCATTACCAAACTACCAATGAGTATCGCACCAGCGTAACTCAATAACTCAATATTGCTCTTAACTCGCACTGTCTCAGAGGACGGTGTTTGTAGAATCGCCGTCTCTGCGAGATGTATCGATAAATCACCACGTGCAGTATGCTCTAATCCTTTACCAGAGCTGACAAAAACAGGTCCTGAATATGTATTCGGTTTTTCGTCAAGCTTAGTATAATCACCAAACGCCAATGACAAAGTTGTCAATATAGGTTTGGACGATAAAGCGTAAGAATGCAAGGACAGTTTTAATAATAGGGTATGTTTGAGTGCGTCACGTGGCTTGGTAAATTGTACTTGAAAGCCATCACCCCTGTATATCTGAGCAGCGTCAGGCGAGCCAAGTTGCATACGCCCAAAACTATCACGCAAGCTATCCAGAGTTGCTTGAGAAAGGGTATTCGTCATCTTTGTTGAATGAACAATATCTCCTGTTAACACTGCAATCATATTTGTTTCATTATGAATTCTCTTCTTAAACAAATAAAACCTAAAACCACTTTTCCTGCATATCTACCGTCACACGATTTAGACTCAGCAATAATTCAGCTTGCGCCTCGATGCGGGGTAGCTCCCAATCAAAACAAAACTTAGCAGCCTGTAATTTACCTTGATAATAAGCGTTATCATCTTTAGTACTCGTGTTTGTTGTCAGTGCCTTATGCGCAATGACCGCTTGTCTTAACCAAATCCATGCAACAGTCACTTGCCCAAACATATCCAAATACACAGTCGCATTTGCCGTAGCTACATCTGGATCTTGTGCTAACGCTTGAGTTAACTTTATGGTGACAGTATGCAGCAATTCACACGCATGTTGCATCGGAGCAATATACTGATGACAGATACTACCAGCTTCAATTTGAGCGCATGTTGCTTGGATCAATGCGATAAATTGTGCAAAATGATGTCCCTGATTAGCCATGACTTTTCTACCCAATAAATCGAGGCCTTGTATTCCTTCTGTACCTTCATGGATGGGGTTGAGGCGGTTATCCCTAAAATACTGTTCAACGGGATATTCACGCGTATAACCTGCGCCACCGAGCACTTGGATCGCTAAATCGTTGGCTTTGACGCAATACTTAGAGGGATAGCTTTTGACAATAGGAATAATCAAATCGAGAATTTGCGCAGCATACTGACGTTCATCTTCGGTTTCAGCATGGTGGCTATCTTCGAATAGTTCACTGGCATACAGGCACATTGCTAATGCCCCTTCGGAATACACTTTTTGCGCCAGTAGCATACGTTTGACATCGGCGTGTTCGATGATTTTGACTTGAGTCGAATCAGAAGATTTATTCGAGGGTTTTCGACCTTGAGGTCGTTCTTTTGCATAGTCTAGTGACGCTCTAAAACCTTGGTAACCAAGTACTGCTGCGCCCATACCTACGCCAATCCGCGCCTCATTCATCATCTGAAACATATATTTAAGACCACAATGGGGCTCGCCGACTAGATAACCAATCGCACCGCCTTTTTCGCCAAAATTAAGAACGGTTGAAGTTGTGCCGCGATAACCCATTTTGTGAATTAATCCAGCCAATGCCACATCATTGCGTTCACCTAATGAGCCATCAGGATTAACCAAAAACTTCGGGCAGATAAACAACGAGATACCCTTTGCACCACTTGGCGCACCGTCGATTTTGGCTAGTACCATGTGAACAATATTGTCAGTGATGTTTTGATCACCTCCGGAGATATACATTTTATTGCCAAATATACGATAACTGCCATCATCAGCAGGTTTGGCTATCGTTTTGATATCAGCCAGAGCTGAGCCTTGTCCCGGTTCTGTTAATGCCATCGTGCCTGCAAAACGGCCATCTTGCAGTGGCGGCAAAAACGTATCGCGGTGAGCCTGACTCGCAAACGTACTAATGAGATTGGCTGCACCCAAGGTCAAAAAAGGGTAGCCTGCTGTAGCAATATTCGCCGCGTTAAAATACGCCATGGAAGCTCTGAGAACCACCTCAGGTAATTGCATACCCCCATCGTCAAAATCATAGTGGGCTGCAAAAAATCCCGCTTCACTAAAATGATCCCATGCCACTTTGACTTCAGGAATTAATGTGACTGATTTGCCATCAAACACCGGTTCGTTGGCATCACCTTTAGCGTTATGGTTTAGGAAGTATTTTTCTGCGATGGTTTTTGCCGTGGCAATCGTCGCATCAAAAATTTCACGAGAATGCTCGGCGTATCTGGCGCGTGACAGCACCTTTTGTGTATTTAAAAATTCGTACAATATAAATGTAATTTCGCGGTCGTTTAAGATGGGATCTGTCATAAAATATAGCCTTATTTCTCACAGCTTTTGCAATGCGTAAAGCTGTGGTGGTTACACTAATAGATGAAGAAAAATCGATTAATGTTAAAAATGGTAGATTGTATTGAAGATAGTAGGGGAGTTGGGCTAATCATCCAAGTTTATAGATTTTATTAATGATGATAAGTTGTGTTGATAGACGCATTTGCCATCTCACGCTAAACTACAGCCTTATTTTCATTAACATTGACTCAATAAGATATCCAGTGTCTAGACCCAATTATTTATCCGCCTACTCAACGCAATTACAAGACCAAATTGCGCGCCTGCTAGAGCAAGATCGCCTGACCGATTACTTGTTACAAAAATACCCTACCAGTAACAATGTCCCCAATGATGGTGCGCTGCGTGAGTATGTGCTTAATATCAAAAACCAGTACTTAAGAAAATCTCCGCCTTTGAGCAAAATTGTTTTTGACAAAAAAATCCATGTTGTGAATAACGCATTAGGCTTGCACAGTTTTGTGTCTCGAGTGCAGGGCGGTAAACTAAAAAGTAAAAATGAAATTCGGATCAGTACGTTATTTAAACATACCCCTGAGGCTTTTTTACAAATGATCGTGGTGCATGAGCTGGCGCATCTCAAGGAAAAAGACCACAACAAAGCGTTTTATCAACTTTGTCAACACATGTTGCCCGATTATCATCAGATAGAGTTCGATGTTAGAGTATACTTAACCCATCTAGAGCAAAAAGGGGAAGTGTATGCACATGCATCTCACCGCCCTAAATTAACGCGTTGATAATTGAGACAATTATGAATTACCAATTTGTGTGGGATATAGAAGGCACGCCTCAAGCCGAATTTGAGATGGGATTTGAACTGTTTACGCAGTGGTTTTGTGATGAAATAGGCACTGACACTGCCAAGATAACCGAGCTTCAGACATTGATTAGCCAGCTCCAAGATGGCGCTATCACTGAGTACATCATTAAAGGCAATACGCTAACAATGATACTCAACCAGGATGAGGTTGAAATCACCGCTGACAGTTTACAAGCTGACATTCCAGATGCCGATGAGATGCCAGAAGGCACTGAAATTAGTGACGATGGGTGTATATCGGGCTGTGGCTTAGCGGATTTTGTCAGTGTCTTAGATTCGTGGGAAGCCTTTGTGGGATAAAGGGATTAATGGGGTCAGATAAATGGGGTCAGATCCAAATAAATTACTGCGTAATTTAATTTGGATCTGACCCCATTTATCTCATGAGCTTGGATACGCGTTTGCGTTTTTGAGGCTTGCGAAATCATTGAATCGCACCCCTTGTTGCTTCATTACCTCATTGATTTTGTCACTGATCAGCT
>JAQXDG010000091.1 GCA_029251505.1 Glaciecola sp.
TTAATGCTAATCACTGACTTACACAGGAAAACACACCATGAAATATGCATCTAATACTGCTTTTTCTCCTACCTTTTTAGCACTTTCAATCAGTGCATCCATCGCGGTGAGTACGTTCGGTACTATGGGAAGCGTTCAAGCGCAAAGCATCCATGATGCACTCTCCGCAGGCACCGTCACCACTGACGTTAGATTACGCTATGAAGGCGTTAGCCAAGACAATGCTGCCAAAGATGCTGATGCATTAACATTTAGAACACGTCTAGGGTATACGTCAGGCGCGTATGAGGGTTTCTCCGTTACGGTAGAAATGGAAGATAATCGTATCGTATTGGGACAAGGTGATTACACCGTTGGCCCGACAGGCTATAATTCAGGTATCTATTCAGTTATTGCCGATCCTGAATTTACCGAGCTAGATCAAGGTTTTGTTCAATACAAAAATAAACATGTGACGGTTAAACTAGGTCGTCAAGTGATCGCATTGGATAGCCAACGATTTGTTGGGCATGTGGGTTGGCGTCAAGATCGCCAAACATTTGATGCTGCAACCGTTATTTATGCGCCAAGCAAAGCGCTTAAGACTCAGTACAGCCATATTGTGCAGCGCAATCGGATCTTTGCTGAATCAGCAGACTTGGATACCAGTGATCACTTATTCAATATTTCCTACGCGACAGCATTAGGTAAACTAAACGGTTATGCGTATTTGTTAGAAGTGGATAATGATACCAACAATGCGTTAGATACCTACGGGGTAAGCTTTAATGGTGCGACAAAAGTCAATGAGTTACCACTTAATTATTCCTTAGAATACGCAACACAAACCAATGAAAGTGCTACTGCTGAGTACGACACCTCGTATTTATTTGCTGAGGTTGGCACCTCTATCTCGGGCATTAACGCCAAATTTGGTTATGAAGTATTGGGATCAGATGATGGCAATAGTGCATTTGCAACGCCTTTAGCCACCTTACATAAATTCAATGGTTGGTCAGATCAATTTTTAGCGACACCATCACAAGGTTTAATCGATGCAAGCATAACCTTAAGTAGCAAAATAGCCAGTGGTAATATCGTGCTTGCTTATCATGATTTTTCAGCAGATGAGCCGAATGCGACAGTCGACGATTTAGGCAATGAAATCAACGTGCAATACACTACCAAATTAGCGGATAAATATGCCATTGGCATCAAATATGCTGACTATAATGCTAAAGATATCAAAGTCGATACGCAAAAATTATGGATTTGGTTAGCAACTAAATTTTAGTTCGCACCAGACATACACCATTAGTAAAGATCCCCTAGCCTAGTAAAATAGTTATGCTATATTACTAGGCTTGTCATATAAGGATATTGAAAATGAAAGCAATCGTTGCTTATGTATGTGTGTGTTTCTCCGTATTTTTTACTGCCTCTCTTAGCGCCAACACCCTGAATATCAATGTTCATTCTCCCGATCAAACTGGACTATATATTATCGGGCAAACCCCACCACTGAGTATGGATAATCCGATTGAATTACTGCGTAAAGGCGATAATTATCAACTATCATTGTGGCTGCCTAGCACGCAACCTGGCCAAACTATTCGTTATCAATTAGTCACCCTCAAACCGCCCGTTCAGCTAGGTCAAGCACCCGTTATTGTGCATGAGCCTATTCAAGGTTTTAGACAAACCAAACTCAGCGGTAGCCATACACAAGCTAAACACACGTTTGGTGTGCCTGATACGATCAATTTTGATGCGGTGGACAAATTTACGCCCGCGCAATTACAAGCTGATCTCGCGATTGCCCAACTCGCATTTACCCAAGTCCATGCTGGGGCAAATCGATATTTGGATGACACTCAACTCAATCAACTATTTTCACAAACCAAACAAGATTTTTCGCAAGCATTAAGCGTCAAAGATGCATACCTTGGATTGAGTAAACTCGCAGCCAGTCTTCAGTGTGGCCATACTCACACTGGAATATATAACCAAAGCGCGTTTATTGATCAACTGACATTAGCACCAGCGAATAAGTTACCTGTGTTATTTCAAAATATTCAAAACCGCTGGTACATCACGCATAATTTATCGGATAAATCTATCATCCGCCCGGGTACCGAAATCATAGCGATCAACAATATTGAAGTCGCAACGATCAGCGCAACACTGGCGCCCTATTTTAGTGTCGATGGCGATAACAGCGCTCGTCGTGCTTATTTAACGCAGTTGTTACCGACAACAAGTTATCAATTATTTGATGCGTATTTTCCGTTATTATTTGGTCAAGACCAAAGCGACACAACGTACAAATTGACCCTACGCTTACCCAATACTGGTAGACAACTGATTGTGGATGTCAACGGTCGCACTTTAAAGCAGCGCCAAGCCGCTCTCGTCGAACTAGAGCCGGAGCTGGCTGATACCCGCAATAGCTTACAATTTAGAACTCTTAACGATAACCAAATAGGTTATTTAAAAATTGGCACATTTGCGACTTACAATCTTGATTTTGATTGGCGAGAGTTTTACACCCAAGCGTTTGCTGCATTCAACACGGAGTCAGTTGAACATTTAATTATTGATATTAGAGGCAACGGTGGCGGTTTGGATTTACCGATGTTGCTATTAGGCGAGTTTTTATCAAATTCTGTTAATCAATCTTTGCCGTTTACGCCTGTTCGTCCATTTGCCACAGTGCCAGAATCGATTAAACCCTACCTTAAAACCTGGGATCAACGATTCTACACGCAAACCTCGATGGCTATGCCAACGTTGGAGCAGGTGGATACGACGTTTTCAGGTAAAGTGTGGTTGTTAGTGGATGGTGCGAATGCGTCTGCTACATTTATGCTAGCAAAGCAGTATCAAGATGCAGGAATAGCAACGCTGGTAGGCCAACCTACTGGGGGGAATTTGCGAGGCATTAACGGTGGCGGGATATTCTTTTTAACGCTGCCGAATACACAAATCGAAATCGACATTCCGATTTTCCAGTATTTGCCGACAGGCGTAACCACGGATAAATTAAATACCATCACGAATCAAGGTTTAATGCCTGATGTGATGATTGAGCTGCAAGCTTCTGATATTCAACGACAAACAGATGGTGTTCTTAATCGACTGCTGCAAACCATTAGCGAAGATGACGCCGATTAACACCCCGTTGTTACCAATGAGGGTTTGATTCATGAATGGATTAGGTAAAGAGTTAGTGAGGTCTATATTACTAAGCTATTACTGAGAATCATTGCCCTAAATCTCAACTCCATAGGTTCGAAAAGAACACTTTCACCCAACAGCCAGACATAAAAAAACCGCTCACATGCTTAACACATGGAGCGGCTTGACTACTAATTAGAAAGGTTAATATGGTGACATTAACCTTTCTTTAAACACACAAATTAGTTTTGTGTCACTGTCACCGTCGGTGAAAGTGGATTTGGACCACGTACCGTAAAGGTATATGAGCCTGTCGCAGGTGCATCTAACACTAAGTTATCATTGCTACCTTGAAGCATCATTAATGGTGCCCCTAACGTCACGACTTTGTTATCGCCATCAACTGCACCAATATTAATATTAGCCCAGTCTGCATCAGCAACCTTAAATTCAACGCTACCAGCAGAAACATCTAACGTTACACTGTACTCACCTTGACTATAGATAAATTGATTATCTGTACCCCAACCATTCATGCCACCACGTAAATATACTGGAGTAGCACCAAAAAACTGAGATTTAAAGACAGCAATTGTGTTGGTCATGCCTGACGTATCAAAGATGAACGCGTACTCTTCGGCGTCTGTTATTGCTAGACGGAAGTTATCGCCACCACCTGTGCTTGTGTCAAACACATCACCCGGTACCATGTTACGAGCTTCATCAGTATTTGCTGGCGCACCAAAATCTACCGTAGACCAATCTTCTGAAGCGACTTTGAACTCATAGTCCCCAGCTGCAACATTGATATAAGCCGTGAAGACTTTATCGCCGACATAAGTCATTGCGTTTGCAGTGCCCCAGTCGTTCATGCCACCACGTAAATACACTTCAGTACCAAAGAATGGATTGTCTTTGCTAATTAATAGCGTTTGATTATCCATATCTGCAGCATCAAAGATAAACTCATAAAGTGCGGTATCTGCTGGTGTGAATTGTAGATTTTCACCACCATCCAAGCTGTAAGTCACTGCCTCTGTAACCGCAGTTTGACCAGCTTGACCACCTAGATTAGGATTATCCCAATCGGCGTTAGCCACTTTAAAGTTATATTCAGTCCCCGCTTCTAACGTATAAGTCGCACGGTAGATACCGTCACCTTCATAGTTAAACTCAGTAGCTGTGCCCCAGTCATTCATGCTTCCGCGTAAATAAACCGCTGTTGAACCGTAAGGAACAACATCCGGCGCACCCGCTGTAGCGAACGCAGAGATACCCATACCTTGCTCAGACCCTTGTGCTTTTACAAACACCGCAATGGTCTGTGCTGGAACAGTGAATAATCCATTACCCGCATCATCATCCACACCTTCAGCGAAACTTGCACCGCGAACGACGCTGTCAATTGAAGAAGCTTGAGTAGCATGTAATGCAAAACCTGTCGCCGTATTAACACGAACAGACTGCTCATCGTAACTTGCGTTAACGACAACCATTAAGGCATCATTCATCGGATCGATATCAGTCATACCTGCACTGTCATCAATGCTCATCGCAATGACACCCGGAGCTTGACTGCGACCAATGTTATGGAAGCCAACTCGCGCTAGGATATCTTCACCCGTCGTTAAACGGAATAACGGAGAATCCGCACGAATAGAAAGCAACTCTTGGAACACTTCACCAGCAAATTCGACATCAGACATACTTGCCGCACGCTCTGGAGAATAAGCAAACGAGCCGATGGTTTCCCATGCGCCTTGGTTATCCTGAGCTAACGGTAAGCCAACATTGAAGTTATTGCTTTGTTTAGTGAAATCAATTTTGTTGAACCAATCACCCGCATCATAGGTATTGCGATCCATTGACTTAGAGCGTAATAAATCACCGCCCATTTGTAAGAATGGAATACCTTGCGCCATTAATGGCAAACCAAGACCGATATTTTGTGCACGAACACGTTGTGCTAATGATAAATCACCAGGCAGTTCATAGTTGAACTTATCCCATAATGTTTCATTATCATGCTTTGACACATAGTTAATGATATCAGCAGGATCTACCGCATAACCACCTAACGAGCTAGTCGTCGACGTTACACCGTTACTATCTTGTAAGATATAGTTATTTAATGTACCAGCAAGACCCGCTTTAATGCGGTCACCGGCATACAGTTGATCGCCATCACCAAGACCATTAAAGAACGCACCACCACGAATGGCTTCACGGATGCGATCATTGAATGTACCGATTTGTGAACCCGCAAGGTTGATTTGATCAGCTTGCGTCACACCACGATCTGGTGCTGTCCATCCTTCACCATAAAAATACGTATCACTATCAACGGCTTTAACTGCTGTCTCTAGTGCTAATACGACATCTTTAGAATGATGACCCATTAAGTCAAAACGGAATGCATCGTACTTGTATTC
>JAQXDG010000092.1 GCA_029251505.1 Glaciecola sp.
GAAGATTTTGTAGAAATTATCAAATCTGATATGCACAATCATATTGTTGAAGTGGGTGAAATGGTGACGTTTGCGCCAGCGCCAGGTCTAGCTCCAGCGCCAGTTGCAGCTGTTGTTGAACCAGCCCCTTTACCAGAGCCAACGCCAGAAATTGTTAATATCACAGAGCCAGAGCTTGTAGCTACTCCTGAGACAGTCATTGAACCTGCGGCAGTAATCGAACCAATCTCAGTGATTGTCGAAGAACCCCAAGAAAATCCTGAAGAAAAAGTTGATTTTTCAGAAGTTATGAGCGATATGTTTGCAGAGCCAGAGCCAGAGCCAGAGCCAGAGTCAGAGCCAGAGGCGTCGGCAGAACCGGTGACCCCGGCAGAACCTGAGACACCGGCAGAACTAGAAGCGTCACCTAAAATCGGATCTGACCCTCTTTTATCTGAGATGGTTGATATCATGGATGAGGCGGCAGAAATGCATCCACATCAGTTTGATGACAGTGATTTGCCACCTGAAGCGTATATGGATAATGATGATTATTCAGAAGTCCCTTTAGACGTTCAAGTACAGCAGGATAGTCAACCACAAATCAAAGCGGTCTCGCATGATACGCTTGATGATTTGTTATCTTTGCGTGATGAGTTGTCGGCATCTGACACTGAGCCGCAGAAGATGGCACCAAAAACTGAATCTACCGCTCCAACAATTCCAACGCCTTCCGCGGCAGAAGTTGAGCCTGAAGATGTGCCAGAACTTGCCCTCGAAGAAGAGCCAACTTCAGAACTAAGAGTCGAACCGTTACCTCCTGTAGTGCCTTCTACTTCAGCAGATACTGATGACGGTGATGACCCTTCGATGCCTTTGGCACAGCCAGAGCGTGACCCATCCAAAATGGGCTTAGTTCATCACGGTGATACGCCTGCGGTAAATCTTCAACAAGTACAAGCTGAACAACTGACTGCAATTTTACCTAATGGTGATAAGTTAACGAGCGCAGCACAAATTGATGAATGGGCAAATACCATTTCTAAGCTTAATCTTGGCGGTTTAAATAAACAATTAGCGTTACATTCTGCTTTTCAACGTAATGCCAATACTGTTACATTATTACTTGATGAACAAAAAAGTCACTTACAGAGTGATGCTGCGATTGATGTAGTGCGCACAGCTTTAGCAAATCATTTTGCTGAGCCAATGAGCGTGAATGTTATATGCGGGCAACCTGCGCATACACCGTTTTCATTACAAATGCAGATTAATCAAATTCGTAAAGCGCACGCTGAAGCAATTTTCAATTCTGATCCTGAACTACAAAAGCTCAAAAACACATTTGGTGCTTCAGTGGTCGATGGCTCATTAAAACCAAAACCTTAGAAAGGAAGAATCATTATGTTTAAAGGTGGTATGGGAAATATCATGAAGCAAGCGCAGCAAATGCAAGAGCGCATGCAAAAATCACAAGAAGAACTCGCGACTATTGAAGTCACTGGTGAAGCTGGTGCTGGTATGGTCAAAGTCACTATGACCTGTAATCATAACGTCAAGCGCGTGCATATTGATGAAGCGTTAATGGACGATGATAAAGACATGATCGAAGATCTAGTTGCAGCTGCCTGTAATGATGCGGTTCGTCGTGTAGCAGAGACCACTAAAGATAAAATGGGCGATGTGACTGGTGGGATGAATTTACCACCTGGTTTTAAGATGCCGTTCTAAGTGGGTCTCTATAATTAATTGATATTAATTGATTCCTACCTAGCGCCAGTGTTTATTGCAGAATATTCACTGGCGTTGTTGTTTTCGTGCAGCGATTTATACGCCACTATTAACACGTGATACGCATTTTTTGACGATATAATCATACCCATGACGGGCTGAATCATTCTCACTGATCAGTAATACCGTATAGTCATCCAAAATAACCGATTTTTCGTTTTCAGATTTAATACAAGCGCTGCGCGGATAAGCCTCAAAATAAAAGATAAACTTAGCGATAGCATTTTCAATTAGCCGTTGTTGTTCGGTAACGCTCTCATCCATTATCTTATCATTGGTCTCACTATCATTAACAACTTCATCAGCTGAATCATCTCCAATACTCAGTGAAAAGCCATTCTGCTCACTCAGTACATCTTGACCAATATAGGGCAACATCACATTGATTAAATGCACTAAAACTATTGGGATTAGAATAATGCGCATTAGCATGGTCAGTATTGCACGGTGTTTATCTTCCCAATGTATCTCTAATGGGATCCCAATTAAACGAATAGGAATGGAGATAAGCAACCAAAGATTAGCTAAAATTAAAATCAACATAAACATCACTAGACTAGATAATGCTATCCAGAAGGGCATAAGTACCAGTGTTGTAAAACCTAGTGTAAATATAAATGGCATCGGCTCGACACCAGTGATCAGATTTATCTTTAACGCAGCAAACGCGAGTGCAAGATTGGCAGTGCTAGCATAAGTAATCAGCGTGAAGCTTTTGCCTAAAGTCGTCGACCAAATTCGGTGAAATACATTGATTAGTTCGCGAATTAAACCCACAAAAGCGATGAGGGCCACAAATGGTAAATAACTGCCATCTGTGAATGTCGTTATTAATAATAAAGCACTAGCTGTAAAATAACACCACTGCGAAGGATTGAACTGCTTAGCCCATTGCATCATATGTAATGTGTTGACGCGATTTGAAAATTGCGCAAAACGAATTTGTTGTTGGCGCACAAAATCATGTATTTTAGTACGAAACGTAGCTCGACGTTCCGGAGTTTCCTGAACTGTTTGTGGTTTAGGTAATGCCATAAAGTATTTTCATTATTATCGTATGGGATATCTTAATGAGTATGGTAGCATAATACCTCGCTTGATATATAAACCTTCTTTATGGTATCAATCATTCCAAAACCGTGCAGTCATTCCAAAATTAGAGTAAAATATACCAATTATTACAGCAGTAAATTATATTGCGATTGGACTTAGAATGACTATGAAATACAGCCCTCTTATTACCGAATTAATCGAAAGTTTTAAATGCTTACCAGGTGTTGGTGCTAAGTCTGCTCAGCGCATGGCGTTTCTTTTACTTGAGCGTAATCGTCCGGGTGCAATGCGTCTCAGCCATGCATTACATGATGCGATGGAGCACGTAACCCATTGTGAATCTTGTCGTACGTTTACTGAAACTCAATTATGCGGGATCTGTGCTAGTCCTTCACGTCAGCAATCACAAATATTATGTATTGTTGAATCTCCGCAAGATATTTTAGCGATTGAACAAACCGCAGAGTTTGGCGGTCAGTATTTTGTGTTAATGGGGCATTTATCACCGATTGATGGCATTGGGCCGAGTGAAATCGGCTTAGATATTTTAGCCAAACGCTTAGCTGAACAAAATATTCAAGAAGTGATTCTCGCTACTAATCCTACCGTAGAAGGTGAAGCAACCGCGCATTACATCGGGCAGATGTGTCAAAAGCACGAGATTGTTGCTACCCGAATTGCTCACGGTGTGCCTGTGGGTGGTGAATTAGAATATATCGATGGCAATACGCTAACACACGCTTTTTCCGGACGTCGTGCTATTTAGCTCCAAATGGGGGGCTATATTCGATAGCTTGCTAATAAGTTTTCACATTTATTAACACTCCCCCTTGAAAAAAATAGTAACAACCTTACATATCTAATCATAAAACATAAC
>JAQXDG010000106.1 GCA_029251505.1 Glaciecola sp.
CTAATGATTTTAATGCTTAAACATCAAAGCATGATCAACATACTGAAATTAACGAAATTAACGAAAAATTATCTCAAGCTGTTACTTATTTCGTCCATAGGGATTTTATTCATTCTGTATTTTGGTGGTAATTTAATTAGCAACCTCAGTGTATTTATTGTCATTCCGGCTCTGTGGTTTTGTTATCGTTATCGCTGGTGGGGACTCGCTAGCTTTGCGCTTGTCTTTAATGCCGTCACCGTAATTTATGTCATGTTTGCCATTATCAATTTACAGACAACTAGTGATCTTACATTGATCAGTCAGCTCGGATTCTCATTAAATGATATGGCTTGGTTTTTGTTCGGACTTAATTTAATTATTTTATACATTAATGCGATGATCCATGAGTTAGATACCACACAGTCATCCATTGAGCATAGCCAAGCACTGATGATTAAACGCAATGACGAACAGCAATTACTCAACCAGCAGATCAAGCAACTCAATAAACATCTAATCAACGCTCAAGAATTGCAACGTAGAAAACTTTCCATTGAATTAAAAAACCAAATGGAGAAAAACCTTCATGAGTTACAGCAGGCAATTAACTTACTCGAGTTACAAGCAAGTCTGACCGGTAACGGGCACAATCCATTTACTAAAATAAAAAGCTTTACTCATTATATTTACATGTCTGTATTTGAGCTAATCAACTGGCTAAAACCTGAAATATTAGAGCGGTTCGGCTTAATTGAAACGTTAAAAAGTCAGTATTTTGCAGATAAACTATCACTCAATAACATCGCATTCGATTTTTCAAGTCAGGGGGATATGATTAATATCCCCGAAAATATCGAACTAGTACTATTTAGGATCTCCCAAGAAGCGATGAATAATACGATCAAACATTCAATGGCTGATGAGCTTCGTATTAGGCTGACGCTATTAACCGACCAGATAGAATTTACCATCGAGGATAATGGTGTGGGCTTTGATATAGATACCACAGAGCAAGGATTTGGCTTAGCGGGTATGGAAAATCGCGTAAAAGCACTCAACGGAAGTTTCATCCTTGATTCGAGAAATGGCACTCAAATTAAGATTACAATACCTTTGCAACACTAGTATTGATTTTGAGCGGTCAAGGCTAGAATGTTCTGTTGCGCATCGACTAATTGCTGGTTAACCGTTTTTTGATGTTTGACTGCATCTACTAGAGCAACATGGCAAATCCCGTTATTTTGCTCTGCGATCATGATATTGTGTTTACCCTCAATCAGGGCTTGGACTGCAGCAACGCCCATTTTTGTCGCAAGTAATCGGTCCTTGGGTACGGGCGAGCCCCCCCGCTGAATATGCCCTAAGACACACGCAGTACAATCTACATTCGCCTTATGCTTTAATTCACCCGCTAACGCAACCGCCCCACCAGGCCATACATTTTCCGCCAGTACAATAATATAACTGCCTTGATGATGGTGTTGCGCGGTGTTGATTTCATCCGCTAGTTTTTGTAGTGTCGCCTGTTTGTCATCAATCGAAAAATTTTCAAACGATAAAACTTGTTCTGCACCACACGCTATTCCGACATTGAATGTGATATGACCACTATGACGTCCCATAACTTCAACGATAAAAATACGCTCGAACGCATCAGCAGTGTCACGTATTTTATCAATCGCCTCAATGGCAGTATTTACGGCTGTAGCAAAGCCAATGGTAAAATCAGTGCTATCTAAATCATTATCAATTGTGCCAGGAATGCCAATGATTTGACCAGGCCAGTGAGCCTGTAAATCGAGTAAACCTTTGAATGAACCATCACCACCAATCATAATCAACGCGTCAATTTTTTCATTCGTTAATGTCGTCGCTGCTTTTATCAAGCCTTTTTCTGACAGCATTTCAGGGCAACGGGCACTTTTTAGAATAGTCCCGCCACGTTGGATAATATTATGTATGTCTTCTAGGCTAAGTTGTTGAGCTTGCTTTATATGCTCATCATGTAGCAGTCCATTAAACCCATGATAAAAACCAATCACTGCAAAATGATAATGATGCGCAGCAATCACCACAGAACGAATAGCCGCGTTCATGCCTGGGGCATCGCCACCACTGGTTAAAATTCCTATTCGTTTGATTGCAGTCATAACAGCCTCACGGTAAAAATGCCGATTACATTTTAATAATAATCGTTACTTTATCCGAGCTATCGAATGATTACCAATTTCACTGATCGATTTTGCCCCAGTTAATGTCATCGCTACCCGCATTTCTTTTTCGTACAGATCCAACAAGTGCTCTACGCCCTGTTGACCTTGAGCAGCTAATGCATAAATATAGGAGCGACCCAGCATGGTGCAATCAGCACCCAGTGCCAACATCCGCACTACATCCAAGCCGTTGCGAATGCCTGAATCCACAAATATTTTAAGATCACCTTTCACCGCATCAGCAATCGTCGGCAGTGCTTGAGCCGAAGACATCACCCCATCGAGTTGTCGACCGCCATGATTGGAAACCACAATACCGTCAGCACCAAAACGGACGGCGTCTTTGGCATCATCCACATCCAAGATCCCTTTGATAATCAAAGGACCGGTCCAATATTCTCTGATCCACTCTAAATCTTTCCAAGAGATAGACGTGTCAAAGTTATCACCCAACCAGCCGATGTAATCGCCTAATTTCGTGGTTTTGTTACGATATGCAGAGATATTACCTAAATCGTGAGGTTTACCCATCAAGCCAACATCCAGCGCCCAAGATGGACGTAACATTGCTTGGAGTACTCGGCGCACTTCTGATCGTGGCCCACTCATGCCTGAGTGCATATCTCGATAACGAGCCCCAGGGGTAGGCATATCAACGGTAAAGACTAATGTAGTCACTCCGGCTAATTTAGCGCGTTCCAACACATTTTTCATGAACTCACGATCTTTTAACACGTATAATTGAAACCACATTGGGCGCTGGATTTGCGGGGTGACTTCCTCGATAGGACACACTGACACCGTTGACATCGTAAACGGGATCCCTTTGTTTTCAGCCGCTTTGGCAGCTTGCACTTCGCCTCGACGAGCATACATCCCCGTTAAGCCAACCGGTGACAGAGCAATAGGCATTGCTAATTTTTCACCAAACACTTCATGCTCTAAACTGAGATGTGACATGTCATTTAACACTTTTTGTTTTAAGGCGATGTCTTGTAGGTCAGTTTCATTGCGTCTTAACGTACTTTCAGTGTATGAGCCCCCATCAATATAATGAAATAAGAAAGGCGGAAGTTTCGCTTTAGCAGCGGCTCGAAAATCTGTCGTTGCAGAAATGATCATAGTGTTAGTCCTTGTCGTGTTGAACGTGTCTGTTGTAAAGATGAGTCGCATATAATTACTGTGTTTTGAGTATATCGCTTTACTTTTAATCGATAAATAGAAATAATCAAACTTATAGTTTCCAAAAACACACTAATATTATGCATGCAAATGATCTTGTTTTATTTTCTCAAGTCGTTGAACTCGGTAGCTTCAAAAAAGCAGCTGAACTTAACAATATCACCAACTCAGTCGTGAGTAAGCGGATAACGCAATTAGAACAAGCGCTTAATGCACAACTACTGTACCGAACAACACGCAGTTTAGCGTTAACCGAAGCGGGCAAAAAATTAGCATCAAGCGCTGATATGATTAAACATATTACCCAAGAAGCGATTGACGATATTACAGATGATAATGAAACCTTAAGTGGCCACATAAAAATGTCAGTGCCCACTATTTCTGGCGACTTATTGTTGGGCGAAGCCGTCGCTGAGTTTTGTCATTCTCATCCCAATTTGAGTGTTAATATGTCGCTCGACAACCGCTTTGTCAATCCGTTAGAGGAAGGATACGATTTAGTTATTCGCACGGGTTTATTAGAAGATTCGAGTTTAATCGCTCGGCATATTATCAATTCTCAGTGGGTGATCTGTTGCTCACCTGACTATTTAACACAATATGGTCAACCCGCTACTCCAGCTCAGCTCTCAGAACATCATTGTTTAATCTATCTGTATCAAACAGCAGGTGCGAATAATTGGGTGTTTAAAAATGATGGTCACCAGTTTACAGTAACAGTGAATGGCGCTTTTGCCTCCGATAATGCCAGTGCATTACGTAAAGCTGCGCTTGCTGGACATGGCATCATGCATGTCCCTAAATGTTTGGTGCATGAAGATGTGTTATCCGGGGATCTGGTTACCTTATTTGATGACGAAATAGATAAGACCATCGGGGTGTATGCCCTGCATCCTTTTATTAAAAAAACACCGCGTAAAATATTAGCGTTAGTGGAGCATATCAAACAAGCGTATTTGGCAAAAGGAGCGTATTTTAATGCCGTTTAGCGCTTTTCCATGTGCCACCGTATTGATATCCAGTATTGGCTTTGGCGTTTGATTGACACGATTTACACAGCAATTGCCAAGGTGATGACACGGATATTTTAACACGAAACAACGCCCTTGCAGGTGTTGAACAAGTCTCACAAGGTTTGGGAGGACGTTCTCTAGCTGCCATCTTAAATTATATCCGTAATACAATAGTGTTTGCTATGTAAGCCCTGCCCGATGTGAAATTCATCACCGAGTGCTTTACCCAATAATTGTTTCCCTAACGGCGAGGTTGCGCTGATAACCATAATATTGCGGCCCTCAAATGCAAATTTGGTTCCACCTGAACTAGGCCCTAAAAAAACCCACAATGCAGTTTCATGTTGATCGACAATACCCACCAAAGCACCAATAGTAATGCTATCCTGTGCAACAAAGTCTTTGACGATGATGTGTTTAAAGGCATCCAACTCAGCAGCACACTCGGCGGCACGTTGAGCTTGCCCCTGAGCCAAATATCCAGACTCTAGCCCTAACGTGTCATATTTATTTTCAGGGATATTTTGTTTATCCGTCGCCATTGCATGGGCGTGCTTGGCCGCATTTAATGCCGTAGCATGAATGTGTTCAAGTTCGGTGATGATATGGTTAATGAGTTTGGCTTTATAGGACATAT
>JAQXDG010000114.1 GCA_029251505.1 Glaciecola sp.
CCACGGCATTACTGGCGTGACCTTTTGTTAACATTTATCTAAAACTTATTGTTGTTTTTATTGTTAAACGACAAATTTATACGTCATAAGTGGTTGATGCTGTATCACCACCACGCCCCGTCCAATTTGTGTGATGAAACTCACCACGAGGGCCATCTAGGCGTTCATAAGTATGCGCACCAAAATAGTCACGCTGTGCTTGTAATAAGTTAGCTGGCAAACGTGCCGTACGTAAGCTATCAAAATACGTTAACGCTGCACTCAAACATGGTACAGGAATACCCGCTATCGTTGCATTACCGATAACTTGACGAATACCAGATTGAGCATTAACCACTGTGTTACTAAAATACGGGTCAAGTAACAAGTTAGTTAGCTCTGGATTGTTATCATAAGCCGTTTTAATGTTATCTAAGAATGCTGAACGGATAATACAACCACCGCGCCACATCAATGCGATACCACCGTAGTTTAATTCCCAACCAAATTCTTTGGCCGCTTCAGTCATTAGATCATAACCTTGAGCATAAGAGATCATTTTTGCCATTAACAAGGCTTGGCGTAATGCTTCAATAAACTGGGTTTTATCGCCCACAAACTCTGGGACACTTGGTCCTTTTAGAATGCTAGATGCATGTACTCGAGCGTCTTTTTGTGCAGAGATACAACGTGCAAATACGGATTCGGTGATCAACGTCAGTGGCACACCTAATTCTAGCGCCGTAACGCCCGTCCACTTACCCGTGCCTTTTTGGCCTGCTGTATCTAAGATCTTTTCAATTAATGGCGCACCATCAGTGTCTTTATAACGGAAAATATCAATCGAAATGTCGACTAAATAGCTATCTAGTTCGGTTTTGCTCCATGCTTCAAACACATCACCGATTTCATCCGCGTTTAAGCCAATGAGATCATGTAGAATATGATACGCTTCGCAAATCAATTGCATATCACCGTATTCAATACCGTTATGCACCATCTTCACAAAATGGCCCGCACCATCATCACCGACCCAATCACAACAAGGTACCGTAAGATCGCCGTTTTCATCTGCAACTTTCGCTGAAATAGACTGGAAAATGTCTTTGACATGTGGCCATGCTGCATTCGCGCCACCTGGCATGATCGATGGGCCTTTTAAAGCGCCCTCTTCACCACCTGAAACACCCGTTCCAATGTAATATAAGCCTTTTTCGGCTAGATATGCAGTGCGACGATTTGAATCAGGAAAATGCGTATTTCCACCATCAATGATAATGTCGCCGGCATCTAAATGAGGAATTAACTGCTCAATGAAATCATCCACAGGCTGACCCGCTTTAACCATTAACATGATTTTACGAGGGCTAGATAAGGAGGCAACTAGCTCAGGAATATCTTTGGCACCGCGAATACTTTCACCTTGAGCACGACCATTGAGAAACTTCTCAACTTTGTCATAACTACGGTTAAACGCCGTGACAGTAAAGCCTTTGGACGCCATATTTAGGATGAGATTTTCTCCCATCACGGCCAAACCAACTAAACCAATATCTGATAATTCTTTCATGAGAAGCCTTAAATAAAAATATTGCGCGTATGATACTTTTTTTGCTCACACAATGCTACGGTCTAAGGCTACCTGAAGTGCAAAATCATGACCAAATCCTTATTTTTGGACATAATCAAAGGGTTCGTATGTCTATATTATTTAAAGATGTGTTTAATCCTTCAGCGATTGAGAATATGTGGCAGGCTATTTCAACTGGTTGGTCTAATTGTAGACGCGTTGAATCATCATAGTTGCAGCACCCGGTGGCATGTATCAAGGAACGCCATTAGATACACAAACGTCATACTTGAAAGACTTCTTTGATTTTTGGATAAAAAAAAGCCCTGAAAAAACTTCAGGGCTAACTTACATAGGAACACACTATAAAACACATACACTTTAATAGACTGAGGGTTTCGTCGTTAGTTCAAAGTTTTTTATTATTTATGTAAATTTTTTCAAATTTCTTGTTTTTAGCTTGATACATTGCTTCATCAGCTTGTTGTTTAAGCTCATTAAAGGTATTGCCATCATACGGATATAATGCAATCCCCACACTTAATCTAGGTGTAATAAATGGGGTCGTATCCGATTTTATTTCTAATTTTTGCAATAAGCGATGACTTATTTCAATCACATAATCAGACGAACTCATATCATTCAACAATACAATAAATTCATCTCCTCCAATGCGGATCGCATAGTCATATTCGCGCAGTTGTTGTTGCAAATTAGTCGCTATTTCTACCAATGTTTGATCACCAATAACATGACCATGAACATCATTAATTTGTTTAAATTTATCAATATCGATAAACAGCATCGCCAATAAACTTTTTTTACGCTTAGCTCTTGCTAGAGAAGTACTAAATACCTCTAGACCTGCACGCAAATTTAATAATCCGGTTAACGGATCTTTACTAGCTAACTGTGCTAATTGATGTTTTTGCTCATAAACTTCTAATAACATGGCATCAAATGCTCGATAAAAAGCCGAGCCCATAATTAAGATAAATAACGCAGTGATTAAAGTACCTATGATCACTATCGCCCAAGCTGAGGGCATATAAGCGTAAATAGCAGGATCAATTTGGTATTGGATAATATTGTGTGTAAACAGATATCCCAACCCAATAATAAACAGGCACCACACACCTAAATAAATGATGGCAGGCATGAGGCCCCAAACAAACGCGATGATAAATATTGTGAAAATGCCAAAGCTGACTGTGCCACTTTGCAAACCAAATGTCGCCGCACCTGAGAACGTCATGGTCGTTAATATGACAACGACTAAAATAATGAGATGTATTGCTTTGATCCGTTTTTTGCACAAAGCAGCAAGAAAAACAATCAAACTTAATACAATATGATGGATAAAAATGGGCTGAAAACCCAGATCAAACCACCTATACAAAGAAACCGGTAACCCCACCGCGCAAATTAATGCAAATGTGTTGATTAACCGGTCCGCTAATACTTGTTGTAGACGTTGAAATGTCTCGTGCTGATGTAATTTCACATTAATCCTTTGCCAACGTTCTTATATAAAGATAGTCAGAAAAGGATATTTTGCAATTAATTAAACCAATGACGGGTTCGATTGGCAAACCAGACTAATGACAACATGACTGGCACTTCCACTAATACACCAACGACGGTCGCTAATGCTGCACCTGAATGAAGGCCAAACAATGAAATCGCAACAGCAACGGCGAGTTCAAAGAAATTAGACGTCCCAATCATACACGCTGGTGCCGCAATATTATGAGCTAGTTTCATCCTCTTTGCTGCAAAATAGGCAATAAAGAAGATCCCGTAGGTTTGGATCAACAGCGGAATAGCAATCAATACTATCGCTTCAGGATTGGCTAAAATGGTGTGAGCTTGAAACCCAAACAACAACACCACAGTTGATAATAAGCCAATGATGGACCAGGGTTTAAGTGTCGCTAATAATTGATTTACCTTGGATTCATCGCCATTACGATTGAGCTGTTTACGGGTTAACACGCCCGCTAATAATGGGATCAAGACATACAGCACGACCGACAATACCAAGGTATCCCAAGGCACCGTGATATCGGTCATCCCTAATAACAATCCTGCCAAAGGCGCAAACGCAAAGATCATGATGACATCATTAATCGACACTTGTACCAAGGTATAATTCGCATCGCCTTTGGTCATTTGACTCCATACAAAGACCATCGCAGTACAAGGCGCAACGCCGAGCAAAATCATCCCAGCAATATACTCACTGGCAGTTTGTGGATCGACCCAAGGGGCAAATAACACCTTAAAAAACAACCACCCCAATAACGCCATTGAAAATGGCTTAACTAGCCAATTAATGACTAATGTTAAAAGCAGTCCTTGTGGTTTTTTGCCAATATCTTTGATTGACGTAAAATCAATTTGCACCATCATTGGGTAAATCATTAACCATATCAGTACTGCGATGACAATATTGACATGCGCGATCTCCCATTGTGCAATGACTGCAAACGCATCTGGTGCCACATAACCTAATGCGATACCTAACAATATCGCTAAACCGACCCAAACCGATAAATAGCGTTCAAATAATCCCATTATTTTGTGTCTCCCGTTGACGCTTGATTAACCCGTTGACTGACTTGTTCAGCCGTTTCAACGCGCTCAGAATAACGATCAACGAAGTATTCTTTGTTATCACGAAGCAACAACGTAAATTTCATTAACTCTTCCATCACATCCACAATTCGGTTGTAATAAGGCGAAGGTTTCATGCGTCCGCTATCATCAAACTCTAAAAATGCTTTGGCTACGGATGATTGATTCGGGATCGTCACCATGCGCATCCAGCGACCTAAAATTCGCATTTGATTGACGGCATTAAACGACTGAGAGCCACCACAAACTTGCATAATGGCTAAGGTTTTGCCTTGCGTTGGACGCACACCGCCCATATTTAATGGCACCCAATCAATTTGGCTTTTCATAATACCAGTCATCGCACCGTGGCGTTCAGGTGAGCACCATACCTGCCCTTCTGACCAAATCATTAACTCGCGTAACTCTTTCACCTTTGGATGGGAACCATCATCAGCATCAGGCTGAGGTAATCCCGTTGGATCAAAAATCCGTGTTTCCGCGCCATAAGCGTCGAGTAAACGCGCGGATTCCTCTATAGCCAAGCGACTAAATGAGCGTTCACGCAATGAACCATATAACAATAAAATACGTGGTTTATGCTTACTCGCAGTGAGTGTGATTGATTTCGTACTCGGAATATCAAATTCAGCAACATCGATATTCGGTAGCTGGGAGTGATCAGTTAATGACATGCTACATTTCCTTGAGACTGAGTTAATTGTTCCAATGCATCTTGTAACTCCGCTGGGGCAAGTTGTTGCTTAGCAACACTCACTAATTGTTCGACTCGGTCAGTGATCAACGCAATGCAGGCTAAGAACGCAGTTTCAATCTCGTGTTCAGTCCCTTCTATTTTAGACGGATCGCTCAAACCCCAATGGATTTTGATGCTATTACCAAAATACACCGGACACGTTTCGCCAGCGGCAGAATCACACACCGTCACCACGACATCTGGCGCAAATGCTTCAAATTCGTCCCATGATTGACTCGTTAAACCGCTGGTGGCAATCCCAGATTGAGCTAAATATTTAATGGACAACGGATGCACTTCACCAACGGGTTGGCTACCGGCACTTTGCGCATCGATAACACCTTGAGAGGCATGATTGGTGATCGCTTCAGATAAAATACTGCGACAACGATTATGGGTACAGATATATAAAATTTTCATTTAACAAAACTCACTGACAAGAATTAATGGTGTGCTGTGATGCTATTAATGTGCTTAATGCGTCACGAATATAAGGGGTTTGTTGATTGGCGGTTTGAGTGATCACCTTGCTAGCCCACTCTGGCAGATCTGGGTGCAACGAATAGTACATCCACTTACCACGACGTTCGTCTTGAAGAATCCCGCATTGGCGTAATTGTGCCAAACTACGAGATGTTTTAGGTTGATCTAGAGATAAGGCTTGCATCAAGTCACAAACGCACGCTGATTCAACGTGCTTAATCAATAGGATCAGTTTGAGACGAGATTCGTCCGCAAGGCATTTGAAAAAATTAACCGGGTCCATACCGCCTAC
>JAQXDG010000136.1 GCA_029251505.1 Glaciecola sp.
TTTTTATTAATTTACGTTTTGATGCTCACAGAACACGTATCCTTAACCCCTTTACATCCGTGTTTGACTAAACTTCAGATTGCCCATCTTAAGTATTGATTTACACAAAACTATGCTAGATTATTCGTTAATAACGATTTTTATTCATGAAAAAAACAATATGAGCGATAAATTAGTATACAGCACCGAAACGGGCCGCATTACGCAAGATAACACACCACCAAAATCTTTCACCGGTGATGGAATTGTGCGACTGCGAAGAGAAACCAAAGGTCGTAAAGGGAAAGGCATGTCTATCGTAGATGGCATCAACCCCTTAGAACACGATTTGGCCAAACTCTGCAAACAATTAAAAAAACAATGTGGCTGCGGTGGTTCAGTAAAAAACAACACCATTGAAATCCAAGGCGATGTGCGCGATAAACTCAATACGTTGTTAACCGCACAAGGCTTTACCGTGAAATTAGCAGGCGGGTAATGCTTTGATTTTTTGATATGTTCATCACGGTGCCTTCAGCAAGTAAATAATAGGAATATCTGAACATCATGCACAATTTAAGTACCAGCGACTTACACATTCTGTTGATTGAGCCATCCGATACCCAACAAAAAATCATCAAAAACATGCTCTTGGACCAAGCCATTACTAACGTCACTTGCGTACACGATCTCGCAACCGCGAAAGCCGAGATCATAACAAGTACGCCAGATTTGATTATCTCTGCTATGCATTTCAGCGATGGGGTCAGCATCGATTTATTAACGTTGTTGAAAAGCCATCCAGATACGGCTGACATTTCATTCATGCTCGTATCCAGTGAAGACCGATTAGAAAAACTTGAAGCATTTAAACAAGCCGGCGTGGTCGCAATATTACCAAAGCCTTTTGAATTGATTCATTTAAAACGCGCCTTAAATGCCAGCTTGCAAATGATTAATACCGAAGAAGTCGAACTATCATCGTATGACATCGTTGATGTACGTGTATTAGTGGTGGATGACTCATTGATGGCACGTAAGCATATTGTTCGTGTGTTACAAGGCATGGGCTTAAAAAAAATCGAAGAAGCTGAAAATGGGTCACAAGCGTTAACGCTCGTCAAAGACCAAGAGTTTGATTTAATTGTCACTGACTATAATATGCCTGAAATGGACGGTAGAGAATTTTCAGAATTTATTCGCTACAATCCATCAACAGCCCATATCCCCATTATCATGGTGACATCCGAGTCAATTAATTCCCCCCATATGGCAAATATTCAACAAACAGGTGTCAATGCCTTATGTGATAAACCGTTTGAGCCCGAAGAAGTCAAACGTATGTTAATCGCTTTATTAGCAGATTAAAATCACTGATAAGACCATGTTCTGATTGACTTTTAAGGTCGTGAGTTTTAAAGTCGAGTAAGTTTACTACTAAACCTCCTTTAGGAGGTTTTTTTATGTTTTAGGGACATCAATGGCCAGCGCTCCACTTTCATCCGTTCGCGTAGCAATCAGCGAATTAGATGTAAAATTATTAGAATTACTAGCACAACGTCAGCAGCTTACTAATGAAGTTGCACGGACTAAGATCCAGAATAAAATTGACGTTCGAGATCCGCAGCGCGAAGAACAATTATTGGTGCGTTTAATCCAAGAAGGGCAAAAGCTCGGGCTAAATGCGCATTACATTACCAAACTTTTTCATGTGGTGATTGAAGATTCAGTCTTAAACCAACAAGCTATGTTATCTGCTCAAGCTAATCCCAATAATGTAACACCATTAAATCGTGTTGCATTTTTAGGTGATAAAGGCTCATATAGCTATTTGGCAACGCAAAAATATTTTTCTCGTCGTGACGGTGAATTACACGAGATAGGCTGTGACAGTTTTGCGCAAATCATCCAAAAAGTAGAATCCAATCAAGCCGATTACGCGGTGTTACCTATCGAAAATACCTCGTCTGGTAGTATTAATGAAGTCTACGACCAGCTACAGCATACTCGTTTGAGTATTATTGGCGAACTAACGCATCCAATTAAACATGCGCTGTTAGTGGCCAAAAGTGATACCAATAGCAGCGATATCAGCAAAATCAAAGTATTGTACGCACACCCTCAAGTGTTTTCCCAGTGCTCGCATTTTTTAGCGAACCTGACCGATATAGAAGTTAAACCTGCGGATAGTACTTCTGCAGCAATGCTCATAGTCAATGAGCTAAAACGTGATGATGTTGCTGCGATTGGTAGTGAAGCAGGTGGTAAATTGTATGGCTTGCATGCCATTGAATCAAACCTAGCAAACCAAAAAGAAAACCACAGTCGTTTTATCGTTGTTGCCCAAAACCCGGTTGATGTACCGCTACAAATTCCAGCCAAGACAACTCTAGTTATGGCTACAACACAGACTCCTGGTGCCTTGGTAAACGCATTATTAGTACTAAAAGATAACGGTATTAACATGACTAAGCTTGAGTCGCGTCCAATCAACGGTAACCCTTGGGAAGAGATGTTTTATCTGGATGTCGAAGGTAATTTACAAGATGGTAAAATGCAAGAAACCGTTAAACAGCTCACGGCTGCGACTCGTTTTTGTAAAGTGTTAGGTTGTTACCCTTCAGAAGAAATCAAGCCGACTGCGGTATCTGCAGTACAAGCGTTGAACGACATCAAGTAACCTGACAAAAAAGCCCTTGCTTTTACACAAGGGCATCACAGATTTATCAATGGCATGGTTAGACCCATTACGTTCATTGTTCATGAAATCGGTCAATTTTGAGTTATTTTTTACGTAACATCCGATCATCATCCGCTTTTAACAGCAGTTGCTTACTATCCACTAAACAAGTTTTTGCATAATCACCAAACCATTTACTTATTTGCGTAAATTGTTCAATAAATTGTGCTTTGTCATTCGTTTCAAATAAATGAATCGCCTCATCAAACCGAGTCCGAAAACGTTTCAATAATGCCAAGTTCTCTGCATTATTAAAGATGATATCAGCATATAAATTAGGATCTTGAGCGAATAATCGCCCTACCATAGCTAGTTCGAGACGATAAATAGGTGAACTGTGGGCAATCAATGAACTTAAGTCAGGATCTTCTGCATGCAAGTGAGCACCATAAACAAAACTGGTAAAATGCCGCATTACCTGGATATATGCCATATCGGCATCATGCTCTGAAGCTTTAGACACTGTTAACTGAGCGCCCCATGTAATCATCTGTTCTAAAAACCACTGATACTGCTCATTTTGGCGGCCATGACAAATAATGACAACTTGTTTGACCATCCCTGGCGCATCAGGTCCAAACATAGGATGCAAACCTACGACTGGCCCCTTATGGACCGCTAACATGGCATCAAGTGGAGCTTGCTTAATACTGGTTACATCCGCTAAAACACAATCATCATCAAGATAATCGAGGGTATTAATAATATCGATTGTCTGCTTAATCGGCACCGCGACAATACATAATTTTACGCCAGCTAATAGAGCCTTAGCTTGCGGCCATTCAGCTTGATCAATAACAATCACATCATAATGACTGCGCTCAAATAAACTCACAATCAACTTACCTAGCGCACCACGTCCACCAATTACAGAAACCTTTGTGCCCGGCAATGTCGCACAGCGATATTGTACATTTTGCGTTAAATACGATTCACGCATAATCCGACGCAGTAAGTCTTCAACTAAATCAGGCGGTACACCTTTCTGTTGAGCTTGCGCCCGACGAGAAGCAATTAATTGCGCCTCTCGTTCTGGGACATAGGTTGGCATTCCCGTTTGGGATTTAATTTTCCCTACTTGGGTAGTAACGGCTGCACGTTTAGCTAACAACTCAACAAGCTGTTGATCCAGCTCGTCAATTTGCCCGCGCAGCGTCTCTAATTGTGTTTGCGGATCAGTCATAGTAGATTAATTTTGTTCACGTTTTTTAAGACGCATTGGGAGCACCGTAATTAATTTATCACGCGCTTGATTGATCAACTGTGCTGTTGTATCCCAGTTAATACACCCATCGGTAATAGATACACCGTATTCAAGCTCCGCTGGTGTCTTACCGTTACTCGATTGATTACCCGCATTGAGGTGACTTTCAAGCATGATGCCAATGATTGATTGGTTACCCTCTAGGATTTGATTCACGACATTTTGTGCCACGAGAGTCTGACGACGGTAATCTTTAGATGAGTTAGCATGCGAACAATCGACAACTAAACTCGCTGGTAACTTGGCTTTTTCTAGTTCGGCTTCACAATCAGCAATACAAACAGAATCATAGTTAGGGTTCTTACCGCCACGTAATATGATATGACCATCTGGGTTGCCTTGAGTTTTGATAATACTCACTTGGCCTTGTTTATTTATGCCCATAAAACTATGACCTGACGCAGCTGATTGTAACGCATTAATCGCAATACCTAATGAACCATCCGTGCCATTTTTAAAGCCCACAGGCATGGATAAGCCACTTGCCATCTCACGGTGAGTTTGTGATTCAGACGTACGAGCTCCAATGGCAGACCAAGCAAACAACTCTGCTAAGTACTGTGGTGAAATAGGATCGAGCGCTTCAGTCGCGACGGGTATTTCTAATTCGGCTAACCAGATTAATAATTCACGCGCTTTTGCTAAGCCGGTTTCGATATCAAAAGTATCGTTGATGTTGGGATCATTGATTAATCCTTTCCAACCGGTAGTGGTTCGCGGTTTTTCGAAATATACACGCATCACAATATATAAGGTGTCTTTGCATGATTCATGTAATTCTTTCAGTTTTAGGGCGTATTCTTTAGCCGCTTCAATATCGTGAATAGAACATGGGCCACAGACCACAAGTAAACGGTGATCCTTGCCATGCACAATATCTGAAATAATTTGACGAGATTGGCGAATAACTTCTAATGATGCATCACTGACCGGTAATTTTTCAGCTAATGCTTGTGGGGTAATCAGGACTTCTTCTGAAGACACGTGGAGATTGTCGGTTACTTGATTTGGCATGAATTGTATTTCTCATAGTAAAACTTATATACACAGCTTAAAAAACTGCAACGTGTGCGAGGGTACGCCGCTAATGTGTCATTTATTGTTATTGGTGATGGCGCGAGATGATGTAAACTTAACTGTACACTAAAATAGCTACACACTGCATGACTATTGACTTTTTAACAATTTTTAAAGCTCGATGCAAGTCTTAATCTGCAATAGTACGGATATCCAACAATAAGTACAAAAAAACCCGCTACAAGAGCGGGTTTTTAAAAATAAGTTAGTGAGTAACGCAAAAATTAAAATTAATTAAGCTTTTCTCTGATACGTGCAGATTTACCTGAACGCTCACGTAGATAATACAATTTCGCACGACGAACTGCACCACGACGTTTCACTTCAATTGAAGAGATTTGCGGTGAGTGAGTCTGGAATACACGTTCCACACCTTCGCCAGAAGAAATTTTACGTACGGTAAAAGCTGAGTGTAGGCCACGGTTACGCTTGGCGATTACAACACCTTCGTAAGCCTGAAGACGTTCTTTTTCGCCTTCTTTAACACGGACTTTAACCACTACTGTGTCACCAGGACCAAATGCTGGGACGTCAGTTTTAAGCTGTTCTTGCTCAATTTTTTTGATGATGTCTTGATTTACTTTCTTCATCATATCCTCATTATGTAGTTAACTGTCATTTCGCTGCAGGTCAGATTGCTTATCTTGATAAGACTTTAATAACTGACGCTGCTCCTCAGTCAGAGCTAGCAAATTTAATAAATCAGGGCGTCGTTGCCAGGTTCTACCTAACGACTGTTGTAACCGCCACTGCCTAATTTTTTCGTGATTGCCACTTAACAACACGGCAGGCACTTGTTGCCCATCTAACAATTCTGGTCTAGTGTAATGAGGACAATCGAGCAATCCGTCAACAAAGGAATCTTGTTGTGCAGATTGAACATGACCTAATACGCCAGGCACCAACCTTGTGATAGCATCCATCATCAGCATCGCTGGAATTTCTCCCCCGCTTAACACAAAATCTCCGACCGACCATTCTGCATCGACTAACGAATGAATCACTCGTTCATCAATACCTTCATAGCGACCAGCCACTAATATTAAGTGACCTGCTTGCGTTAAACTCGCTACACCTTGATGGTCTAACTTGCGCCCTTGTGGGGATAAGTACACCACGGTATGTGTTTCATCAGCGCCAGCTTTCGCGGCGTTGATTGCATCTGTTAGAGGTTGCACCATCATTAACATCCCAGGACCACCGCCATAAGGTCGGTCATCCACAGTGCGATGTTTATCGTGGGTATAATCACGAGGATTAAAGAAGTCAACTTCTACTAATCCAGATTTAACCGCACGTCCCATCACACCTTCAGCCAGGCATCCTGCAAACATGTCAGGAAACAAGGTGACGATGCTAAATCGCTGTGTCATTAGAATGCTGGATCCCAATCCACAGTGATGGTTGCTGAGGTTTTATCGATATTTTTGACCACTTGATCAAATAAAATCGGTAACATCCTCTCCTTTTGCCCAAAGGCATCATTGGTATTGGCTTTGACTAACATGACATCATTTGCACCAGTGGCAAAAATCTCTTTAATCTTACCTAGCGAGTAGCCCTTATCGGTCACTACTTGCATCCCAACGAGATCACGCCAATAAAATTCATCATCGCTCAGTTCAGGTAATTGAGCTGCCTCAATTGAAATATCCAAGTTTTTGATGCTTTCAGCATCGTCTCGGCTATCTATACCAGTTAACTTTGCAACCAATGTTTTACTGTGTGTCCGCCATTCGGCAACCTGATAAGTTCTATCTGTACCGATAATCCACGGTACATAACCAAAAATACCAGCTTTTTCATCAGTATAGCTGTTGATCTTGACCCAACCTTTAACACCATAAGGTGCACCAATCGTTCCAATAATCATTGTCTCAGATGCTTGACTCATCTATACCTCTTTAATTCAGTTGCGAAATCTAGTGATTAAGCCGCTGTTTTGTTAGCTTCTTTTACCAAGCTAGCTACACGGTCAGACATTGAAGCGCCTACGCTTGTCCAATATGCAACACGCTCTAGGTCTAAGCGTAAACGCTCTGCTTGACCTTGTGCAGTTGGATTGAAGAAACCTAAGTTTTCAATGAACTTACCGTTGCGTGCACGACGACTGTCTGCAACAACTACTTGATAAAATGGACGCTTTTTCGCGCCACCACGCTGTAAACGAATAGTAACCATAAATGTGCCTCTAAACTCGTTGTAGCGTTACCTATTAACTTATTTATCCTTGCCTATGAATGTTATGTAATACAAAACTCTCATATTTCAAGGACGCCGAATTATACGCTTACTGGGGTAAAAAGCAAGGTATTATCAGGGGTTATTTACGCTTTTTGAACATATTGGCAAGACCACCAGTACCACCTGCACTTGAACCACCACCTAAACCAGGTGGTAATCCACCAGGCATGCCACCAGGGCCACCTATTCCCGGTGGCATTCCGCCGCCAGAAGGCATCATACCTTTCATTTTGTTCATCATTTTACCCATGCCACCACCGGTCATTTTCTTCATCATTTTTTGCATTTGGGTAAATTGTT
>JAQXDG010000142.1 GCA_029251505.1 Glaciecola sp.
ACTTGGATTACCTTTAATAAAGGGTTTAACAAATACCGGTAAGGTTACATTCGTATGTGTCCCTGTCAGTAATAGCCCTGGTACTTTACATTGACCATAATATTTATGTAAGTTAGTTGGGATGGTTCTAAATATCCCTACTTCAACGTCTACATTGTACGTCAGCTGTTGTACATCGCCGACAATTTGCGTTGCGCTAGTAACATAATCTTGAATACATTGCGGGTCGAAATTTTTAAACAATGATTTATGTGAGAAATACTGACTGATGTCCTCTCCGAGATCCCATCGTTGTTTGCGCTGTTTCGTGCGTTTTGCTGGAGTCACATGATCCATTAAGCCAAATATTTTCAACCCTTCAAACATACTTCCGCCAATGCCTGTCATCAATGGCGGATCACATAATACGACAGCTTTAAATAACTCAGGCTCGCGACAAGCAGCAAGATAGGTGATAACAGCACCAAAACTATGCCCAATTCCGATGACCGGTTCACTGGCTGTGAACTTGATATAGTCAATAAGCTCAGAAACTTGATGCTCCCAATTATTCACAATTGGATATTGTGGATCATGTGCATATTGATGTTTGGCAATAATATTGATGGGTGAAGTGATGTGCGCATTTAACGCACTGAAAAAGGTTTTGTACGACGGAGCTGGAAATCCGTTAGCATGCGCAAAATTAATAGTGGTCATTCATACTTCCTTGGAGACGTGCCATGAAGATGCAATGACACTAATACAAAACTAATATGCCACAATTACCTATGAATACAGAATTACTTATTGTGATGTACAACCATCATCTTAGTTAGGTTGCATTTTGAGGCGGTTAAGATAATAATGCACACATCTGACCAGTCAAGAGAATTCCAATGACATTTGATGATGTCCTAGAACAAACCAGTGCCTATTTAGCAGGCGAAAAAGATTCAATCACTATTGCCAATAATTGGTCTCAAGGACGAACTGTGTATGGTGGTATATCAAGTGCTGTTTTGTTTGCTTGTGTTGCAGATAAAATCAACGATGAAAGACCAATTAAAACAATGAACGTGAACTTTGTCGGTCCTTTATTATGTGATGAACCTTTTACCGTATCAGTCACTGAACTTCGTGTTGGACGCAATGTGTCTCAATTACTTGCTATGGCACAACAAAATGGTAAAAACTGTGTTGTGTTACAAGCATGTTTTGCAAAGAACAGAGAATCTAAGGTCGTGGTGAAAAACGTTGATTCACATGATTTTAGTCTACCTAAAAAGCCGACTTTCATTCCCCCTATTCCCAAGGTCACCCCGAAATTCTTACGTCAATTTGATTTGGCGATCCAAGATGGCGGCGTGCCATTTACGGGTCAAAAGACAGCGCATTACAAAGGCTGGTTGAGATTTAAGAAACCGACAAGCACGTTTACTTTTGCGCATTTAGTGGGCTTACTGGATGCCTACCCTCCAACATTAATCCAAATGCTCAAATGGCCAACGCCTGCCAGTACCATCAATTGGAATGTCGAATTTTTAGAGAGTGATACGCAATACACTAGCGAAGATTGGTTTGCGTACCATGATATTACGCGTCAAGCGGAATATGGTTACGGCATTACCGAAGCGAATGTATGGAACCATCGCGGCGAATTGATTGCGATTAGTCGCCAACGCGTCGGCATATTTGAATAGCCACCATTACATCGAAACGAAGCTGTTGGTCATAAATAAACTGACAATTGTTAAAATCCGAAAACGGTTGTGCTCAATCGAATCATCCAGTGCTTTGGCACTAATGCCT
>JAQXDG010000145.1 GCA_029251505.1 Glaciecola sp.
CGTACATAATTGTTGTTGCAGGGATATCCATGCTTTTTGGCGCTATCGCCGTTTTATTTGTCAACGACAAAAATTCATAATTAAAGGAACGTTTTTATATGCAAGTTTCATTATTAACACAACGTATTCGTCTTGCTTGTCTCAGCGCAGCAATGCTCGGCCTGATGGGCTGTGCTGCGACGTCGTCCCCTGATAGCACTAACACAGCCTTTCCTGAGTTTTATGGTACCAAAGAAGCCTTCGCTAAAGAAGCGATGTACTTTGTTGTGACTGATCGCTTTGTCGATGGCGATCCTACTAACAATCAAGTTAACCAAGGCGGTGATTTTCCGACGTTTAACCTACCGTTAGTTGGCGAAGATGGGGCAACAGCCAATGTCGGTTACATGGGCGGAGATTTTAAAGGAGTATTAGATAACATTCAGTATATTACTGATATGGGCTTTAGTGCTATTTGGCTTACGCCTGTTCTAGATAACCCAGATCAAGCGTTCGCTGGTGGCGAAAAAATCACCTATGGCGGAGCGTTTAAAGATGGCGGTAAAACGGGTTATCATGGCTATTGGGCGACCAATTTTTATAAAGAAGATGAACATTTGATTTCACCAGGGTTAACTTACCGTGATTTTACGCAAGCGTTAGCGCAACATGATGTCAAAGCGGTACTCGATATTGTGGCAAACCACGGTTCGCCATCGTTTACTATGCCCATTGACCAGCCGGGTTTTGGCGAGTTATATGACGCAGATGGGCAATTAGTTGCTGATCATCAAAACCTGCCAACCGAAGCATTGTCGAGCGATAACCCGTTACATGGTTTTTTTCATCAATATCCCGATATTATGCAGTTATCAAATCTAGATGATACCAACGCCGCTGTACAAGATTATCTCATTAACAGTTATTTGTATTGGATTGAGCAAGGAGCCAGTGCGTTTAGAATTGACACCATTAAACATGTGCCACACCGTTTTTGGAAAATCATGGCAGATCGCATTAGAGAGCAACATCCTGACTTTTTTATGTTTGCAGAAAGCTATGATTACAACGCCAATTTTATTGCACAACACACGCTACCTAAAAATGGTCAGATCAGTGTGTTAGACTTTCCTGGGCAACAAGCGATGACTCAAGTCTTTGAAGATCCTGACAGTGATTTTGCACAACTCAATGATTATTTACATTTAACCCATGGTCCATATCATAACGTGTATGACCTAACGACGTTTTATGATAACCACGATATGCGCCGCATGAATGCGTCCGATGAAGGCTTTATCGATGCACATAATTGGTTATTTACCACGCGTGGGATCCCGGTTATTTATCAAGGTTCTGAGTTTGGGTTTATGCGTGGTACAGCGGAACATGCCGGAAATCGTAATTTTATTGGTCAAGAGAGGTTAACCCAACAGGCTAATCATCCTATTCGTGAAGGCTTAATTGAGGTTGCTAACCTACGTAAGCAATTACCCGCGTTACAACAAGGATTACAAATTCCACATGAGCTTAAAGGCGATAAAGCCAGTTTTTATCGAGTACTACAAACGGCGGATACCCAACAAATTGCACTTGTATTACTAAATAAAAGCAATACAAATCAACCTTTTGTGATTAATCAGATGGTACAAGCCGGTACGTGGGAAGAACAATTGTCAGGCGCAAGATTAACCGTTAGCGATGAACTAAGAACTCAAGTAGAGCCGCATGGTGTGCAAGTGTGGGTATTGAATGAGAAAGTGTCGCAGCCTGATTTATACCAATCTGCACAACACGCAATGGCGTACAAATAACGGTTGTTTTTCGGAAGCAAGATGCAACGTTAAGAGCTTTTTCTGACCACTAATTCAGCAGCCATTAGTTGGTCAGAAACATGCTCGCCATTAATTAGTTTCAGCAAGTTTGCCACTAACAACTCACCAGCTAGTTTGGTGTTTTGTTTCACTGTCGTTAACGCCGGAGTAGTAAACGCACTAACAGGAATATCGTCATAGCCAACGACTGAGATGTCATTCGGGCAATGTAATTGCTTGTCACGCATAGCACGCAGCACACCGGTTGCGATTAAGTCACTCGCACACACAATTGCATCAGGTATGATTTGCTCATCAAACAGCATACTCGCTGCATCATGACCGGCTTCTTCAGTAAATATCGCATCAAACTGCCCCATAAATTGGTCAGATAAATGATGTTTTGATAAGGCATCCATATGACCATTAAATCGCGCCATAAATTCGGGTGCTTCGGAACCTGCTTGACCGACAAAAGCAAAACGCTTGCGCCCTTGTTCAACTAAATGCTCTGTGACCATAAAACCACCTTGATAGTTATTACTGCCAATGGAAATACCCGGATGGTTCGGATCATGGGCGCCCCAACGCACAAAGTGAGTTTCTTGTTGCTCTAATTGTTCAATTTTTTGTTTGTAATCTAGGTAGTCGCCGTAACCAAGTAATATCAAACCATCGGCTTTGTGACTGTCCTCAAATTCAGCATGCCAATCATCTTGTAAATTTTGAAACGAGACTAATAAATCATAATCAGCAGCAGAACAGGCTTTGGTAATACTACCTAACATTGAGATGAAAAAAGGATTGATTTGAGAATCGTCAGATGACGGATCTTCGAACAATAATAAGGCAATGGTAGATGAGCGTTGTTTGCGCAAATTACTCGCATTTTTATCCACTTTATAATTTAATTCTTTGGCTATTTGTTGCACCCGGAGACGCGTTTCTTCATTGACTAACGTTGAGTTAGATAATGCTCTAGATACCGTGGATTGTGATACTCCAGCCAAATGAGCAATATCAAAAGAAGTGGACTTTGTTTTCATAACGCATCCTCAATAGGTGTTATTCGCGTTTTTTTTATGTACTCAGTTATATCATTGAATTGCATAAAATGAAATTTTTATGCAAAGGATGGATAAAGTTGTATTGCAACGCGATGACAATGGTATACTTCGGCTGTTTTAATGTTTACCTATTTATATCTATATCAATTTTTAGAGGAACGGTTGTATGAGTGAAGAATTAGCTGCACGCCCAAGTAATTTTATTAGACAAATCATCGATAAAGATTTGCAGCAGGGTGTGCATCAAACCATTCAAACTCGTTTTCCACCAGAGCCAAATGGATACTTACATATTGGTCACGCGAAATCGATTTGCTTGAATTTTGGTATAGCTCAAGATTACAACGGTACTTGTAATTTACGTTTTGATGATACTAATCCTGAAAAAGAAGATATCGATTATGTCAATGCGATCATGGATGACGTTTCTTGGTTAGGTTTTAAGTGGGATGGTGAGGTTCGGTATTCGTCTAATTATTTTGAACAATTACATGGCTTCGCCGTTGAGTTGATCGAAAAAGGCCTAGCGTATGTCGATTTTTCGGATCAAGAAACCATGCGTAGTTTACGTGGCACGTTAACTCAGCCTGGTACTAATAGCCCATACCGTGATACGTCTGTGGTAGAAAACTTAGCGTTGTTTGCAAAAATGCGAGCAGGGGATTATAAAGAAGGCGAATGTTGTTTACGTGCCAAAATTGATATGACGTCAAGTTTTATGTGTATGCGGGATCCGGTTTTATACCGTGTGCGTTTTGCACATCATCACCAAACAGGTGATGCTTGGTGTATCTACCCAAAGTATGACTTTACACATTGTATATCTGACGCAATTGAAAACATCACACATTCTTTGTGCACCTTAGAATTTCAAGACAACCGTCGTTTATACGATTGGGTGTTAGCCAACATTACGATTCAGGTTACGCCTCATCAATATGAGTTTTCTCGTTTAAACCTTGAATATACCGTGTTATCTAAACGTAAGTTAATTGATTTAGTCACTGGCAATCATGTTAGCGGTTGGAGTGATCCACGCATGCCAACCATAGCCGGTCTACGTCGACGAGGTTATACCGCAGGTTCAATTCGTGAATTTTGTGCTCGCATTGGTGTCACGAAAATGGATAACTTGGTCGAAATGAGTATGCTTGAATCCGCTATTCGTGACGATTTAAACGTCAATGCACCGCGTGCGATGGCGGTATTAGATCCGATTAAAGTCGTGATTGAAAACTACCCTGAAGATCAAGTAGAAATCTTGCATGCGCCTAATCATCCGAATGATGAGAGCATGGGCACGCGTGAAGTCCCGTTTACGCGTGAACTGTATATTGAAGCTGAAGATTTCCGTGAAGCGGCGAATAAGAAGTTTAAGCGTCTGGTGATTGATAAAGAAGTGCGTTTACGCAACGCATATTTTATTAAAGCCAATCGTTTTGACCAAGATGCTGATGGCAATGTCACCACCGTTTATTGTACTTATGATCCTGAAACCTTAGGTAAAGATCCTGCTGATGGACGTAAAGCTAAGGGCGTTATTCATTGGGTCAGTGCCACCCAAAGTGTGCCTGCAGAAATCCGTTTGTATGACCGTTTGTTTAATGTGCCTAACCCTGCAGCCGAAGCAGATTATCTGCAAGTACTAAATCCAGATAGCTTGATCATCAAACAAGGGTTTGTTGAGCCTAACTTAGCCAATCTTGAAGTCGGCAAAGGTGTACAGTTTGAACGCACTGGTTATTTTTGCAGAGATAGTGAAGCGCAAAATTTGACGTTTAACCGCACCGTTGGTTTACGCGATACGTGGTCGAATTAACGCTTAACGTTAACCCGATTGGATACAAAAAAGCCCTATTAATATAGGGCTTTTTTAATTCATTCATTCGTGAAGTGAACGTACTTAACTATTTAGGCTGACAATCAATAGACTGACCATTCACCTTGACAGCTTGGTCACTCATTAGATAAATATAACTAGGCATAATATCTAGTGGGGTTTTGAGTTGTTGTGGATCTTCTGCTGGAAAGGCTTTGCCACGCATCGTCGTGCGAGTAGCACCAGGGTTTATACAATTAACACGAATAGGACTGTTGGCGTATTCGCTTGCCATCACTTGCATCATCCCTTCGGTTGCAAATTTTGAGATTGAATACGTTCCCCAGAACGCACGACCTTCTCGACCCACAGAAGACGTGGTAAAAACAACGCTAGCATGTTCTGATTTTTGTAAAGCCGGTAATACCCCTTGGGTCATCAAAAATTGAGCCGTGACATTGACTTGCATGACCTCGTTAAACTCAGAGCTGGTTATTTGATTAAAAGGGCACAAATGTCCAAGGATACTGGCATTGTGTAAGATCCCATCAAGACGACCATATTGATCAATTAGCATTGCCCCCATATCAACATAATGTTTTTCCGTCGCGCCTTGCATATCAAGAGGAATAATTCCAGGTTCAGGGTAGCTTGCTGCAACGATCTCATCATAGACGGCTTCGAGTTTTTTGACCGTCTTACCTAACAAAATAACTTCAGCACCATGTTCAGCAAACGATAATGCGGCTTGACGACCAATACCATCACCAGCGCCAGTGACTAAAATAACTTTATTGTTGAGTTCTGTTTTGGATGGGGAAAATAAGTGTGCTTGCACAGTGAAAACCTTATAACGATAGAACATAGATGAATAATAATGGGGCGTATTGTACCTAAAAATTACTCCATCGCATAATTGTTAAGCAAATAACGGAACACAGAGTTGTTCAAAGAACCATAACTGTCTAATTTTATTGGTTAATATGGCTTTTTTTAAGAAAGAAGTTACAAAACATTAACAAAGTTTTGCAAATTGACATCAAAGGCAATAGACTTGTGATAAGTTTAACTGGTCTAAGCACTTACTTCTCGAGCATACGGTTAGTAAGTTTAATTCCATCGATATGGCTTAGCTATGTCGTAACAGAAAAAAATAACAACAAATATGAATC
>JAQXDG010000018.1 GCA_029251505.1 Glaciecola sp.
TATGCTATTCCTGAAGGGTTTAGTGTTGATGATCAAACGCAATAAGTGCATGGACTAGGTTTGTCATGAGGTCATCTTCAGAACATACATCGATTACATCAGCAGCACCGACCACACCCTTGGCTGCGCGTATGCGGCCACATGATTTATCAAGTTATATTGGTCAATCACATATTTTGGGTGAGGGGCAGCCCTTAACCCAAGCATTACTCAATAAACAAGTGCATTCTATGTTGTTGTGGGGCCCTCCTGGCACCGGTAAAACCACGTTGGCGCAAATCATTGCCAATCAGGTGGATGCCAATCTTATTACACTTTCTGCCGTATCTAGTGGGGTGAAAGATATTCGTGAAGCGATGGCGATGACTCACCCTGGCATCACCACCATTGTCTTTGTTGATGAAGTGCATCGCTTTAATAAGTCACAACAAGATGCATTTTTACCCTACATAGAATCAGGTGCGATTACATTTATTGGTGCAACCACTGAAAACCCTGCGTTTAGTTGTAATAATGCACTCTTGTCACGGTGTCGAGTTTACGTACTGCAAGCCTTAAGCGATGATGAATTGATTGCCATTGCCAAGCAGGCATTATTGACCGATTCATGGCTTGTGGAGCAAGAACTACAAATTGATGATGATGCCCTATTAACGTTGGCATCCTTAGCATCAGGGGATGCTCGTCGAACCTTACTTTATCTAGAACTTGGTGCACAGTTAGCGATAGACAAACACATCACTAAAGCGACCATTGCGCAAGCTGCAGGGCAAAAAGTTGCTCAGTTTGATCAGCAAGGTGATCACTATTATGATTTGTTGTCGGCATTTCATAAATCAGTCCGTGGTTCTTCATCGGACGGGGCATTATATTGGTACACGCGTTATTTACATGCCAATTCAGACCCGTTACCGATCATGCGCCGATTATTAGCGATTGCATCTGAAGATATCGGCCTAGCCGATCCGCGAGCGTTAGCGTTGTGTTTAAATGCATGGGATACCTATCATCGAGTTGGAGCTGCAGAAGGTGAACGAGCGATAGCTCAAGCGTGTGTGTATTGTGCTTTAGCACCCAAAAGTAATGCGCTTTACTCTGCTTTTAAAGCGGCCAAACAATTGGCGGCGGATACTTGTGATATGCCGGTTCCTAATCATTTGCGTAACGCACCAACTAAACTAGCCAAATCCCAAGGTCATGGGGATGGCTATCGCTATTCGCATAATGAAGATCATGCCGTTAGTGCTGGTCAGCAATATTTACCCGATAATTTACCCGAACCGCATTTTTATCAAGCAAATGAACGCGGTTTAGAACAAAAACTCAGGCAAAAACAAGAGTTCCTCGACCAATTAAACAAAACCGCTTATCATAGTAATATAAAAAATAACCCAACCTATCAAGGTAAACCTTAATGACATATTTGTTTGTTGCCATTGGCGGTGCACTGGGTGCGTGTTTTCGTTATTTTTTGATTAATCAAACACAACTGCTGATGGGGAAAGATTTTCCATACGGCACATTATTAGTTAATGTTGTTGGGTCATTTTGTATCGGTGCTATCTACGCGTGGTTAACTCACGTGAGCGAATTTCATGCTGCAGTTCGTCCGTTGATTATTGTCGGTTTACTCGGTTCACTGACAACATTTTCAACCTTTTCGTTTGATACGATTTTATTATTACAAAGCTCGCAGTGGCTTAAAGCGGGCGTAAATATTATTCTCAATGTCACCTGTTGTTTGTGTGTGACATGGGTTGCTCTTCACATTTTTAAAGGATAATTAAGTACATGTTAGATCCTAAGTTTCTTCGGGGTGAGTTAGCGCAAACGGCAGAACGTTTGGCAACTCGTGGTTATACACTGGACGTAGATACGCTTGCAGCGCTTGAGGCGCAACGCAAAGTATTACAAGCCAGCACACAAGATCTACAAAACGACCGTAACGTTCGTTCTAAGTCGATTGGAAAAGCCAAAGCATCGGGTCAAGATATCGCCCCTTTGCTAGCCGAAGTCGGAGAGCTAGGTGAAAAACTTGATGCAGCTAAAGCACAGCTAACTGAGTTATTAGCTAACATTGATGCTATTACTGCCGGTATTCCAAATTTACCGCATGAGAGTGTGCCTGTCGGTGTGAATGAAGACGACAATGTGGAAGTGAGTCGTTTTGGTACGCCAGCGACGTTTGCTTTTGAACCTAAAGATCATGTTGATGTCTCTGCGGGCTTATCGAATGGTTTAGATTTTGAAACCGCCAGTAAACTAACAGGATCACGTTTTGTGGTCATGCATTCTCATGTTGCCTCTATGCATCGTGCGTTAGCGCAATTTATGCTTGACAAACATACGCGTGAACACGGATATGCTGAAGTGTATGTGCCGTATTTAGTAAATAGTGAAAGTTTATACGGAACGGGTCAATTGCCTAAATTTGGCGAAGATTTGTTTCATACCAAACCAGCAACCGAAGAAGGCCAAGGCTTATCTTTGATCCCCACTGCAGAAGTACCGCTCACTAATATTGTCCGTGATACGATTGTTGATGAATCACAATTACCCATCAAAATGACGGCTCATACGCCTTGTTTTCGTTCTGAAGCAGGTAGTTATGGGCGTGATACTCGTGGCTTAATCCGTCAACATCAGTTTGACAAAGTAGAGCTAGTTCAGGTTGTTAAACCAGAAGATTCGTTTGCAGCACTAGAAGCATTAACCGGTCATGCCGAGTCTATTCTACAAGCGTTAGAATTACCTTACCGTAAAATGAATTTATGCACAGGAGATATGGGTTTTGGCGCATGCAAAACCTATGATTTAGAAGTGTGGTTGCCTGCCCAAAATACCTATCGTGAGATCTCTTCATGTTCTAATATGCTGGATTTCCAAGCACGTCGAATGCAAGCTCGTTATCGTGCGAAAGGCGCTAAAAAACCTGACTTAGTGCATACTTTAAATGGTTCAGGGTTAGCGGTGGGTCGTACCTTAGTAGCGGTATTAGAAAACTATCAACAAGCTGATGGCTCAGTGGTTGTCCCGACAGTATTACGCCCATACATGAACGGTTTGGAAGTCATTCCTGCGCAATAATGTGATGGCATCCAATGCAATAGTATTTATAAGCACTTAGCAGGCTTAGGTAAGCCTGCTAGTTTGCTTGCCATCTTTGCCGGACCCTTTGGTAATAATCGCTGTAAATGACGGCTATTGCCAACCTCAGGCCCAAATTCATTACTTAATGCTTTGACCAAAGCTCGGATCGCCGGACTGGTATCATATTCTTCATAAAACTGCCTAACAAAACGAATGATTTGCCAATGCGCATCATTCAGTTCAATGTCTTCTTGTTCTGCAATAATTGGCACGAGGGCTTCTTCCCATTGTAAATGATCTAATAAGTAGCCTTGCTCATCGGTTGCGATGATGTTGCCTTGTAATTGGTATGCCATTAATTCCGTGTCTCAGTTAAAAGTGAATATGTAAGTCGTCAGGTGCTATTGGTGGAAATTCATCAACCCAAGTTACCACTGTGTCGGCTATATTGTGTCCTTGGATGGGGGCTAGTGCCGTATCATCTCCGCGAAGTACTAAGATATCTTCCACATCATACAACGGTAAACTTTTAAGCATCTTTCCGGTATTTTTGCTGTGAACTGCGTTCTCATAATGCTCTGGTTGTAAGGACAACGCGGTGACGCCTAACCCTTTAATATGAATGGCACAGGTATGACCGACATTTCCTGCAGCCGCTGCACATTCAAACATATCTAAAAATGCTTGTGTATTATACGCATGTGCTTGATAACTTATGACGATATGTGCCATTAAATTTGCTCCAATTGCGGCGTGTTGTGGATCAAGGCATAAAATTGCGTTAATCCATAATCGTTGACGATATCACTATGGTAATTAGGTATATGTCTTGCCGCAGAGCTAGGGCAATAGCCAATCTCAATCGGTTGTTGGGTTTGACTAGCTGTATTTAAATGACTTAGGTAGGTCATGACGCCATGATTGAGTGTATGCATTAACCCTTCAGCAAGAAAAAATATTTGCACAATCTGATGCTGTTGCTGCAGCTCTGTAATTTGAGTGATCAACTGATCACTGGATAACACAGCCGGTGACGATGTGACTAATATTGTGAAGGCCATAAAAAAAGCTCATACCATGAGGGATGAGCTTTATTATACTGATTATTATTACAAATCATAATTTGCGTTACATCGGTTAACTAACGCACGGTTTGCAAATTAATCGTCACTATTAAAAACACCTAAAAGGTGAAGTAGGGAAGTGAACAAGTTATACAGGTTTAAGTACATTGAAACCGTTGCTCGAATGTAGTTCGTTTCACCACCATGAATGATGCGGCTAGTGTCAAACAAGATTAAGCCAGACATAATAAAAATAATGGCAGAACTAATGGCCAGTGAAACCGCAGGTACGGCAAAAAATATGTTGGCAATCGCTGCAATAACCACCACTAATAAACCAACCATTAAAAAACCACCCATAAAACTAAAATCTTTTTTAGTGGTCAAAACATAACCAGATAAAGCAAAAAAGATAATCGCAGTACCGCCTAGAGCTTGCATTATTAAACCTGGACCGTTTGCCAGACCTGCATAATAAGTCAGCATTGGACCTAACGCACCGCCCAATAATCCAGTAAAGGCGAAGATCCAAAACAGACCTGATGCTGAATCTGCTTTTTTATTTACAACAAACAACATAACAAACGCACCTAGGGTCATACCAAGTGACATCATAGGGCTGATGCCTATGTACATTGCTGCTGCGGCACAAAATGCACTGAACACTAATGTCATTGATAACAGCATATAGGTGTTCCGTAAC
>JAQXDG010000019.1 GCA_029251505.1 Glaciecola sp.
GGCTCTACCTGACGAAGCTCATATCCTGAAATAGCAGTGCCCGCGGGTATTTCATCCTGCGTATCCAGTAAAAATGTTTCACTGTTGAGGTCCCGAAGTAAGTCTTTTATCGCACCTCGCGTCACGATCTTACCTTGGTTGATGATCGCCACATTACGACAGAGCAGTTCAGCCTCCTCAAGGTAGTGAGTGGTCATAATAATGGTGCGACCCTCGGCATTTGTTTCTCTAAGAAAGTCATACATGCTTCGTCGCATTTCAATATCCACGCCGGCCGTGGGCTCATCAAGAATAAGTACTCTGGGCTCATGCACCAAGGCGCGAGCAATCATAAGTCGGCGTTTCATGCCCCCGGAAAGCATACGCATTTGGACGTGCTGCTTGTCGAGTATCCCCAGCTTCTCAAGATAGTAAGTGGCCCGCTGGCGAGCGACACTGATGGGAATACCGTAGTAGCCCGCTTGATGGATTAAGACGTCCTCGACATTTTCGAAAACGTTAAAGTTAAATTCTTGCGGAACAATACCGATCTGCTTTTTCGCAAGCGAGAAGTCCTCGTCGATATCGATACCGCAAATTTTTACGGACCCTTGCGACTTAGACACCAATGAACTCAAGATGCCGATCGTCGTCGACTTGCCTGCACCGTTGGGCCCCAGGAGCGCAAAAAAATCCCCCTCCGCTACTTTGAGGTCAATGCCCTTAAGAGCTTCAAAGCCGTTTGCATAGGTTTTTTGCAGGTTGGAAATTTCTAACGCGGCCGACATGGTGGCTCCAAAGAAAAACGAGGCGCGAAGTTTAACTAAATTACGTCTGTTTTTCGAAACCTTTAACAGAACTCTTGACGCAGGTGAGTAGGATTACTACTATGCGCCACCTTGCGAAGAGCACTAGCTGCAACAAGTTCCGTCCCCTTCGTCTAGAGGCCTAGGACACCGCCCTTTCACGGCGGTAACAGGGGTTCGAATCCCCTAGGGGACGCCATATTAATGCTTAGCATTGCAAACAAGCCACCTTCGGGTGGCTTTTTTGTTACTTAAATTTATCAGAGTCATCATGCACATCACACTTGCACCAATGGAAGGGGTCTTAGACCACTTAATGCGCGATATGCTTACCCAGATAGGTGGGTATGATTTATGTGTGACTGAATTTATTCGAATTGTAGATGCAAAGTTACCAGAACGCGTCTTTTATCGCTTTTGTCCTGAACTACATCAAGGCGGCTTCACTCCAAGTGGCACGCCAGTCAAAATCCAATTACTGGGTAACCATCCACAATATTTGGCTGAGAATGCACAGCTAGCGGTAGAGCTCGGCTCGCATGGCATTGATATTAATTTTGGTTGTCCTGCTAAAACGGTCAACAAATCGCGTGGCGGGGCGGTGTTGCTCCAATACCCAGAAGAGTTATATGCCATTATCAACGCTGTTAGAGAGGCTGTGCCTTCATCTATCGCTGTGACGGCTAAGATGCGCTTAGGGTTTGCTGACACTGAGTTGGCAATCGAAAATGCCGATGCCATTTATCAAGCGGGTGCTACAGAGCTGGCAATTCATGCTCGCACCAAAAGCGACGGCTATCGTCCTCCCGCTTATTGGCCGTGGATCGCCAAGATCAAACAACATGTGCCTATTCCGATTATTGCCAATGGAGAAATATGGTCTGCTGCGGATGCACAATTATGCCAAAGCCAATCGACTTGTGATAATTTAATGCTGGGTCGTGGCGCGATTGCACTACCTAACTTAGCTAATTGCATCAAGCATAACGCCCAGCCAATGCCTTGGGCAGAAATGTTAGCGTTGTTGATTCGATATTCAGCTTATGAAATAGAAGGCGTTAAAGGTTGCTATTATCCCAACCGTATTAAACAGTGGTTTACCTATCTCAAACGTCAATATCCACAAGCCCAAGACATGTTTACTCAGATTCGTCGGTTAAACAATGCTGATGAGATTGTAAAAACTCTCGCACAATAATGCTAGCGCAAGTGATACTGGTGGCACGCGAGGTACATTATGGGTTGCCCTTAATCAAGCGTTAACTGAAGCTCAGCAGGCGATTGATGTTGACTTATCGCCAAACCAACCTTGGTATGGCATGATTTCACGTGCGGATGCCAAAGCTCTAGCTCATGTCGTTCAAGGTCATAAACCGCTGTTAATTAAAGCCAACCGCAAAGCCGATTTACTGCATATCATTGCTCTAAAAGAAGCGTTTAGCAACTTGAATGTCGCCATTATTTCAGGCTCGGATGCATGGCGAGTAGCGGATCAATTAGCGGCAGCGAACATTCCTGTTATTGTCAATCCTGAGTACAATTTACCCGGTGCATTTGACACACTAGGCGCGACGTTAGCTAATGCAGGTCGTCTTGAGAAAGCAGGCGTGAAAGTGGCAATCGGCATTGAAACGCATAACATTCGCTTAGCGACACAACATGCCGGTAATGCTGTTGCAAATGGCATGAGTTATGAGTCAGCGTTAGCATCATTAACCAAGAACGTGGCTGAAATCTTTGGTATAGATCAACAAGTCGGTTCTCTGGCACCAGGAATGCGTGCAGATGTAGTCGTCTGGTCTGGTGATCCATTAGAGGTGACAGAAGCGGCTGAACATGTATTTATTGCTGGTGAGCCGATTAAAATGCAATCACGTCAAACCTTGTTGCGGGATCGCTATCTCAATCTGAAGCAAGACAAGCCGATGGTGTATACCAGACCATAGCGTTGTATCCGTTTTAACGCAACACCAATGGGATTATCCAATTGTCTAACATAAATTGCGCAATCAGTGGTTGTGCCTCGGCAGTAGGATGGATCCCATCGTTTTGCATCAGTTCAGGTTGCAGCGCAATATCGGTTAAGAAAAAAGGTACTAGGGGAACTTGGCTTTCGGTTGCAACTTGAGAAAATGCATTCATAAACATATTATTATAACGGGCACCGTAATTGGTTGGGATTTGCATTTGCTGTACGGCCACTTGCGTCTTCGCTGCAAGGCTTTGTTGGATCATGGCACGCAAGTTAGTTTTAAGTTTTTTAATACTATGACCTTGCAAGCCATCGTTCCCGCCCAGTTCAATTAACACATCAGAAGGCTGATGTTGTTGCAATAAACGCGCTAAACGCGCTAAACCGCCATCTGTTGTCTCACCACTAATAGAAGCATTGATAATTTTTATCGTCGCCAAATCAGGGTTGTTATGTTGCGCTAACACATCTTGTAACAAACTTACCCATCCTTGCTCTTGAGTCAAGCCATACGCAGCACTTAAGCTATCGCCTAACACCAGTACAACTTTTCCTGCTGGGCTGCTATTATCCATAGATGGTTGGTGCTCGGATAATTGATCTGAAGCGGCATGTAATTGCGTACAAACAACGACTAATACGCAGCACAACAACCTTAAATATTGCGCTGAGGCGCGACACGCTTTAGATAATAAATTATTTAACAACACGGTGAAGATTGCTCCATGATAAAAACCAAAGACCTTATTAAAACAGTTTCTACGAGTGAAGGCGAGTTGCAGATCCTTCAACCGGTTAATTTTTCAGTAGAAGCGGGGGAGTCCATCGCAATTATTGGCGCTTCAGGTTCCGGGAAATCAACATTGTTAGGGTTATTAGCGGGCTTAGATACTGCCACATCAGGTGAAATTTGGTTAGATGGTGCACCGCTACACGATTTAGACGAAGAAGCGCGGGCGCAATTACGCGGCGAGAAAGTCGGGTTTATTTTTCAAAGCTTTATGCTTGTTCCGTCCTTAACGGCTTTGGAAAACATCATGTTACCTGCAGAAATCATTGGTTTGGATAATCCAAAAGCCAGAGCATTAGAAGTACTTAAACAAGTAGGCGTAGAGCATCGGGCAGGGCATTACCCTAATCAACTCTCCGGGGGGGAGCAGCAACGTGTGGCGATTGCACGCGCGTTTATTACCTCTCCTAAAATTTTGTTTGCCGATGAACCAACAGGTAATTTGGATGCACACAATTCGCATAACGTTGAATCATTGCTCTTTGATTTAAACAAACAATCCAACACGACATTGATTTTGGTTACCCATGATCCTGAATTAGCCAAAAAATGCGATCGTCAATTGGCGATGACCGCGGGTGAATTAGTTGAGGTGACAACTGGCTCTACTTCTATGGGTGGCTCTACTAGCCCTTCAAAACAGGATCAGGAAGCATCAGTATGAGCAATGTGAGTTCTGTTAGAGCGAAAAATATGCCAAGGCAACTTGCTTGGCGTTTGTTCAAACATGAGGCAAAACGAGGTGAACTGAGTATTATTTTGTTTGCGATCATCTTATCGGTCGCAGCGGTATTATCACTGTCGTTGTTTTCTGAGCGCTTACAAGGGGCGTTGACTGACCGTTCAGCGGAGTTTATTGCTGCGGATCGTCAACTATCAGCGCGTAATCCCATTGATCCCGCGTGGATCACTCAAGCGCAGACTTTTTCTTTAGCTACCGCAGAGCAAGTTTCTACTCGTTCTATGGCATTTGCTAATGATGAATTGGCATTAGTTGATTTGCGTGCCGTATCTGACACGTATCCGTTGAAAGGCAGTATTAAATTAGCCCCTGAATTATTTGCGACCGGCGCTGCTACTTCGCAGATCCCTAAACCCGGTGAAGCATGGATTGATTCTCGTTTATTTCAATTATTAGGACTGGTTATTGGGGATAACATCGAACTCGGTGATGCGACGTTTGCGGTGACTCAGATTTTATCGGAGATCCCTGATGGTGGTTTCAGTGTGTTTAATGCCGATCCAATGGTGTTAATTAACCAACAAGATATTGCTGCAACCAATGTCACAGGACCTGGTAGCAGAGTAAACTACAAGGCGTATTTTACCGGAGAAAATAGTGATTTAAATGACTATTTTGATGCGTTATCTCCGCAACTAGACCGACAAATTCATCGCTGGCTCTCGGTACAAGATGATACATCTCCGATTGGTGAATCAGTTGCACGTGCAGAACAGTTTTTCCTGTTAGCCTCATTGTTAGCGATTGTGCTGGCAGCGGTGGCGATTGGCGTTGCCGCGCAACGCTATGCGCAACGTCATTTTGATCCCGTTGCGATCATGAAAACCTTAGGCGCAAGTACCAACACTATTCGCAAAGTGTATTTATATCAAATCTCGTTTATTGCATTCTTAGGGATCATGTTAGGCACTGTCGTCGGGTTTGTATTACAACAAATTGTGGTCAGTGCATTAGCCGATACGGTGGAAGTATCGTTACAAGTTTGGTATTGGCGACCGTTGTTAATTGCAATTTTTACGGGCAGTGTGTGTGCCTTATTATTCTGTTTATACCCATTATTAGGCCTCTTTTCAATTCCCCCATTAAGGGTACTACGTCGCGATATATCTGCTACTTTTTCTTCTCGTGGTGGTCAATATATTACTGCGGGTGGTGCGATTTTATTATTGATGTGGGTGTACTCTCAAAACTTAAAAATCAGTCTGATTTTGTTTGTGTCTGGCCTGATTTTAGTGGGGCTTTTATTAGGTGCAACATTTGCTTTAATTGCCTTAGGTAGGGTACTTGGAAAAGGTCGAATGGGTGCTTGGCAACTGGCATGGGCGCGGATTAAGCGACGTAGTTTAGATAATTCTGTGCAACTGATTAGTTTTGCTCTAACCATAATGCTACTGCTAGTTGTACTGGTTATGCGTAACGATATTGTGCAGCAGTGGAGAGATCAATTACCTCAAGGGACAGCTAATTATTTCTTGGCGAATGTTACGCAAGAGCAACGTCCGAAACTAGTCGAGCATTTTGCCAAAAATGGTATAGATACAGATGGTTTATATCCAGTTTCGCGAGGACGTTTTGTTAAAGTAAATGATGAGCTGATTCGCACAGATATTACCAAAGAAGACGAAGATACGACCAATGAAACGCGTCGCGGTTTAGGTCGTGAAGCGAACCTGACTTGGGACACTGTTTTACAGTCAGGTAATGAAATTATTGCAGGTCAATGGCATGACCAATGGACGCCACAAAATTCCACATTACCCGATGGCGTGTTTCCCGTTTCTATTGAGGAACGAGTGGGTGAGCGTATGCGGATCGGAATGGGCGATGAGTTAACGTTTAATATAGGCTCTGAGATCGTCACCGTACAAGTCACTAGTGTCAGAACCGTTAATTGGCAGACGATGCAACCGAATTTCTTTTTTGTGTTGCATCCAGATGCGATGTCGCAGTTTAGAGCAAGTTATATTACGAGCTTTTATTTGCCGCCAGAGCGCAAACCAGAACTCACTAGATTAATGGCACCTTTTGCTAGTGTGACGATGTTTGATGTTGACGCACGTATAAACCAAGTACGCAGTATCATTGACCAAGTCTCTGCAGCTATTGAATTTATTTTAGTGTTGGTCCTAGTGGCAGGAAGTTTGGTGTTAGTGGCTCAAGTTCAGGCTAGCATGGATGAACGTCAGCGAGAGCTTGCCATTTTACGTACTTTAGGTGCTAAAGGCATGATGATTAGACTATCGGTTATTTATGAGTTTTTGATCATTGGATCCGTCGCCGGTTTTATGGCGGCATTAGCTAATGAAGTGAGCTTGTACTTGTTACAAACCAATGTTTTTCAAATGCAAAGTAGTTTGCATTTAGAATATTGGGTGATAGCTCCGGTAACGGGTGCTGTAGTTGTTGGTTTATTGGGTGCTGCAAGTTGTTGGCGATTATTATCAATGAATACCCAAGTCTTGCT
>JAQXDG010000045.1 GCA_029251505.1 Glaciecola sp.
GTTTTACTTGTGGTAATCCCGTAATTAAAGAGCAAATCAAGATCCTCAATAATGTAATGAAGCAATTTTTTATTCAAACATTACAGCCAATTGCGAGTCACATTAATCGTTACCAACGAGAATTAACCCCTATATTAGATGATATAATGGCATCCCCTGAAATACACCCTTCAATGAGAGCCTATTTAGATACACAGGCGCAAGCATTTGTCGCTTATCAAACAGTGTTTACTGAACATGTCGCGCAGCTACAACAAGTTTTGGCGTCATGTGGATTAAGGCCCACAGCAAATTAACTAAAGTATTGGGTTTAGGGTTAACTAGTAAATGTGTGACGACCGTTGAGCATATTTCATACCATCAAACTCTAATGATGAATAGTGTTGAGATATTGTCAATAATTACGGATTATAGGAGATAATAATTTTGCAGAAAAGAATGGTCGAATCGGGCAGGATCGAACTGCCGACCTCCTCGATGTCAACGAGGCGCTCTCCCGCCTGAGCTACGATTCGACGGATATCACTTTGGAAGAGGCGTGAATTATACGGATTAAGATTAGCCTGTCAAAGGTTTTTATTAAAAAACAAAGGGTTTAATATAACTCGTGACATTTTCATCATTAGCCATGCTTAAAAATTCCTCACCCAACCGGTCCGTTTCAACTAAAACCCTTGTCCAGTAGGCAATACGGGTCGGTGCATCCATCGTTTTAAAATCCGTACGATCAGGAATTTTACCATAGGGTAACTTGGCTACAAACTCAGCACTTGGTACTAACATCACCACATTGTCGTAATTTTTAGCATGCGGTTTACGCTTTTTCAGGGATTTATCAAACCATCCTGTGATTGGTTTAGGATAAAAATGTGGATACAACGTCAACGAATCGGACGATTGCTGATGTGGAAACGATAAATCGAAATGATAATCAATGATCCCCCCATCGCGATACATTCCTTGCGGCGCATCTGAAATATGCTTTATCCCTTCCATGATTGCGGGGATCGAACCTGATGCAGTTAATGCCTGAATAAGGTTCTGCCTAGTTAAAGATAAGTATTCAGATGGCAAACCATATGGACAGTCTATAGCGATGCTATCTGTTGAAAAGACCACTCGGTCATAATAATGTTTTAAACTTTTGCGTGATACCGCATTCATCCCTGCGCTCATTAATAAACCAGGTATTTGCAGGGCTTTGTGTTCAAATCGAGTTAAACCTTTGGCGCGTGCTACAATAAAATGTGCTTTTACCCGTTCATTGTTAAGGATTTCTGCAACGCCCGACTGCCCCATTAATTGTTCCATAATAGTATAAACACTTTGCGTAATATCAAATGGCGAAGGCTTGTCATTATATACGGTGTTAGCATAATAATGTGCTAACCGATTAATGGCGGCTTTGGGATCGTTCTGTGCCATACATGCCGCCCTAAAAGCACCAGCAGAACTACCGACTACATCGAGTTTATGTGCCGTGTTGGCAAAAAACTCAGGGATAATAACCCGATCTAAACCTGCTAACACAAACCATTTAGGACCTCCTGAGGCACCTAAAATGGTATCAAACAGTGCAGGTGCAAACCCTTCGTTATTAATCCGTTGTAACGCCTTTGGGCCAGCATATATATCGAGCATTGTTAGCGATTTCCGTATAATTGTTAAAATATTGTGTTATTAATTAGTGAGAAGGACACATATTGGATCAATAATATCTTACAAAGGCAAAATGATATCCACATTAAATTTCACGTTGACAAACATCTCAAAACCAGTTGTTTTTGCAAAAATACTGTGCTTTACATAACTATCTCATCGCAACATGTCTAAAATTAAGGGCATTACTGAACAACGCATTCTAATCAGAAATAACAGATATAATTCGTTTTATTTCATCTTGAGCAAATAACCGACAAACCGCATAAAACATGACCTGCACAAATATAGTGCGGTATTAACTTACTGTTTATAACGCAACCAATTAAATCATTATTCATTGAAAATAAATTCCATTATAGGTTTGATAAGAAAAGTCAACAAACAAAATAGCACAAAAAACAACCAACTCGTTTAAACCCCTATTCTATCTAAACCTTGGTCCTTTAATTTTTTATGTCCACAAAGTTATCCACAGATTCAGTGGATAAGTCAGTAAATCAATGTAAGACATTTCCTACAACATTAAATTAACAAAATCAGCCGTTACTTATTTTTCACTTGAACACGGATAAGGTCATACTACTCAATATATTTTTTATCTTTCTCGGTGAATATTGTAATATATAAAAACATAAATATTAGTGACGGATTGACTAAGAATGACAACTCTTTATGGCATCAAAAACTG
>JAQXDG010000049.1 GCA_029251505.1 Glaciecola sp.
CAAAGTGATAATAGAAGATCCATCTGAAGAGCAAATGCAAGGGTATAGCGAAGAACAAAATGCCCAAGAATCTGCTTTTGAGCAAGATCAATATAGTTGTGGTCGATATTGTTCAGAATCGGGTGGCTTGTTCTATTATCACTTTGCACTCAATGGGTCGACAGAGTTATTCCCTATTCATTTAGGCGGTGCTGATGTGCGCTTGGAGTATGCAGGAGGCGGTTCAGAGGGAGCATTTGTGTATACTAATGCCGCGGATGTTGAGGTGATTGTTGATGTGAGCGATCTGGGGGCTAGTCCTTTTTTAGGTGCGCTTAATAACAATGCCAAAGCTTTGCGCTTAGCAAAATATCAAGATGCCTCAGTGGATAATAGTTTTATTATTTATGACGGAGAGACGAAAATTGGCGTGCTTAACTTGGTTGCGAATGCTAACTCTAGTGTGACTAATATCAAGCAGCTTTATCCTAAGGCATCAGTGTCTCGGGTCTTAACTGGCACTGGTAGTCGTCAAGATAATCAATGTACAGAAATTGCGATGGAAAATCTTGCGCAAGGCATATCACAACATGGACAAATTTCGCTAGTGCCGGATGATGTTGTTGCCGGTGGTGCAATGGACTTATTAGGTATGGGGACTGAAAACTCATTTTATGTCTGTGAAGACACCCCTATTGGTATACATCACATCATTATGCAAGCACTTGATGGCCGCGGTGGTAAAAAGACCATGCCATTATCTGTCACGGTAACAGAAGATAGCGTCTCAGGTGGGCAAATACAATGGCGGGATTGTGGCAATGTATATTGTCAATTTGTAGACAGTCAATTTTATTACCACTTCGCCCTTGAAGTGGCACCAAAGACTTATCCATTTCATTTATATGCTGATAAATTTTCCTTTGCTGGTGCAGGGGGAGCTTCAAATGCAGGGTTCTTATTATATGATAGTGATGATGAGCCTACTCGAATTTTCTCTTCTTATACCCAAGCCTCAGACGTGTATATACCGATGGATTTAACACAAGTGACAGCGGTCATCCAAGCTGAGAAAGGCTCACTAACGATGTCATTAAATGCCGATGAACAAATTGATAACAGCTTTGGCATATTTGCGTCTAAACAAGAAATAGGGCGGGTTAATCTAGTGGCGAATGAAAGCGCGACAGTATTTGAGCTAACCCAGCAATATACTCATCTATATATTAATCCAGTTAAACCTAGAACAGGCACCCGTCAATACAACAAATGCTCCGAATTTGGCATTGCAGAATTTGCCTTAGGATTACAAAGCCATGGTCAAATTAGTCTAGTTCCAGATGATTTAATTCGTGGTGGGAGTATGGATTTGATGGGCTTCGGTGGTGAGAGTTCGGTGTATGTTTGTCAAGATACGCCTGCTGGCGAATACGACATTCGTTTTACCGCTGTAGATGGTTTAGGTGGTAAACGATATTTTGATTTGACGGTTATTGTTGCTTCTGAACAGGTTGAAGGTGGCGCAATTCGTTGGGAGTAGTCAAGATTCACTAATAATCCTCGGCCTAGTCCTTATACAATGTGATTAG
>JAQXDG010000058.1 GCA_029251505.1 Glaciecola sp.
ATTATTAAACTGATTATCGTCATTCATCACATAGTTGATATTGAGGTTCATACTTCCAAACTCAAAATCAGCGACATTCCAATCTAACCCGAACGTTGCTGAGAATGTATTAACATCTGTAAATTCTTCTAATGAATATTCCGTATCGCGATAACCGTAAGTTGCACTTAAAGATAGATCAGATGTAACCGCAAATTGTGCATCAATTTCATACCCAATGGTTTCAGATTCACCGGAATTAAGAGCACGTTGAATTGTACCATCAAAAACAGTGACTAATAAATTCGTATTATCATTTAAAAATACGGCAGTATTAAGCATTAATCGATCATCTAGCATAAACATTTTAGCACCGATCTCATAAGCGGTCGTATCTTCAGGGTTGCCTGGTATTAAGCTGCCATCATATATAGCTTCACCCATATTAGCTGGATTTAAGTAGGCAAAACGATCTACTGTACCTGGGTTATATACACCTGCGGCATAACCTTGGGAGATTGAAGCATAGAAAGTGGTATTTTCATCTTTTACATAATTAGCTACGATTGAACCCACTGTCTTACTCCAATCTTCTTTCGCACTTTTATCATTGCGAAGCATTGGATCAGGAGCGGCCAGTTGGGTAATGGATTTTTCATCTTTGGTATTACGAATACCTACCGATAAGTTTAATTTGTCATTTACATCATAATTAACTTGTGCAAACAATGCTGTTGCATCAGATGTTGATTTATAAAAACCACCCCAAGCTAATGGATCATCAAATAATAGATTCGCACCTTGTCCTGTGAAAATGCCAATTTCCCAAGGATTATTTTCTTGACCTTCTTCACTGAAGTAGAAATAACCAGCTACATATTCAAGTCTACCATCCATGAAATTACCTAAAAGCTGGAACTCTTGTGAAGTTTGTTCTTGAGATTTTTGGTTATAAGAATGAAAGGCAGGAATAGGGCCAAAGTTACCTGTAGGCTGGAATGTTGCGTCAAGCTCAACTCCAAAATAGGCTCCTCCATCAAAATCAGCTCCATCTGGGATATCAGAGGAGTATTTACGGGATGAGGTAATCGATTTCAAGCGATGATTATCAGAAAAATCCCATTCTATATTTAATGCATGCCCTGAGATTTTTACATATTCTCGGCCATGTTGATCGAGCGAAAACACCTCTTGTCTGCCACCAGTGAACTCATTTTCAGCCATTTGTGCAAAGACATTACCACCATAGAATACACCTGTACCCATATGCATAGTCGGTACTGTTGGGTCAGTAAAGTAAGGACGAACATTACTCACTTGAACAGGGATTGAGACTGCACTTCCGTCAGTGTTGTCATGGGTATAATTAACTTTTAATTTATCAGTTTCGTATTGTAAAGCTATACGAAATGCGTCAGTTTCTTTTGCGCCTAAATCTTTTTCTTTGGCACCAGCAAACACGTTAGTTGCCCAACCATCTTCTTCACTTTTCAAATACGTAAATCTAGCAGAGAAACCGCTGTTCTCACCTGTATCAACAGAGGTTAGAGAACTTTTTAATCCAAAATTACCAACGGAAAAACGCTGGCTAAAACCAAATTCATCAGCTGGGCCTTTAGTAACCATACTGATAGCACCACCGGTGGTATTTTTACCCCACAAAGTGCCTTGTGGTCCGCGTAGTACTTCGACACGTTCTAAATCAACAATGCTAAGAATGGCTCCTACGTTCCGCGCATAGTAAACACCATCAACGTATATACCAACTTTAGGATCAATTGCTAGTGAAGGAGAGGCAGTACCAATTCCTCGAATATTGATGCCAACATTGTACGCACTGCCGATAGGTGCAACAACTAGAGTGTTGGGTGCTAAATTATTTAGGTCAGAGACATCTTCAATCCCTAATTTTTCAATCGTCTCACTATTAAATGCAGAGATTGCAATGGGTGTTTCTTGCAATGGAGTAACGCGTTTTTGTGCCGTTACTGAAATGCGTTCAACACCAACATTATCATTTTTGTCTGGTTCTTGAGTTTGTTCTTGAAATGCAAAAGCATTTCCAGAGAGTGCACAAGTAATTGCAAACACCAAAGGTTTAATTGAATTTTGTTTCGCTTTATTGCTAATTATTTTCATATTATTCTCCTAATTTGAACCTTTAACAATTTATTAGTGAATCAATCACTTTATGCATTGTTAATATTTTGTTACTCAACTGTACCGAGTTTTGTACAAAATAGTTATCAGAGATACGTCTATTTGGACTAGTTAAATTGGTTGGTCATTTTTCTAGCTGTGAATGCTAGTGTTGACGTAGAATTAAATAATGCTACGTTAGTCATGATATTTGTATATTACCACTGTTAATGTAAGCAAGACGATTAACAAATAAATAATAAATT
>JAQXDG010000081.1 GCA_029251505.1 Glaciecola sp.
AAACGTTATTTTTTAATCCCATCTTGATTATTCAAGTAATTGAAGAAATCAGAGCTTGGGTCAACAATCAATACATCCTGTTTGGAGTTAAAACTGCTACTGTATGCATCCATCGAACGCAAGAAGCTGTAAAACTCTGGATTTTTAGAATAGGTGTTCGCATAGATAGAGGCGGCTTCTGCATCACCTTGACCACGTATCTGACGGGCTTTACGCTCTGCATCAGCAAGCATAATAGTCACACGAGCATCAATACCTGCACGAATAATATCTGCTTGTTCTTGACCTTCTGAGCGATGTTCACGAGCAACAGCAGCACGTTCAGCGCGCATCCGTTGGAAGATTGAGTTAGATACTTCAAGTGGCAAGTTAATTTGCTTCACACGTACATCTACAATCTCAATACCCAGTTCATCAGAACTTTCAGAGGCTTGTTCCATTGCTTCGTTCATTAATTCTGAACGTTCACCAGAGACAATTTGTGGAATGGTACGAGTACCAAACTCAGAACGAAGACCATTGTTCACTTTCTGCTTTAATAGCGCTTCAGCTTGTAAACGATTACCACCAGTAGATAAGTAGTAACGTTCAAAATCATCAATACGCCATTTCACATATAAATCAACAATCAAATCTTTTTTCTCAGAAGTAACGAAACGATCTGGCGCATCATCAAGTGTCTGTACACGCGCATCTAAGTGACGCACGGTATCAATGAAAGGCACTTTAAAATATAAACCTGGGGTAAATACTTTAGTGATTTCGGTGCCGCTATCCTTTTGGACTTTACCAAATTGGATGACAATCGCACGAGTGCCTTCTTTCACGACAAACAATGAACCTGACGCTAAAACACCTAAGATAACAATGATAGCTATAATTATGTTCTTCATCACTTATCTCCCCGTTCTTGAGTTAGTGCTACGGATATTACTCGTCGGTCTTGAATTTCCATTGCCATCAGGTGTAGCAGCATTTCTTAATCCGTCTAGCGCATTTTGCGTTGTATTCGTAGGCAACGACATATTCGAATTAGTATTTTGACGTTCCATTATTTTATCCAATGGTAAATACATCATGCTACCGCCACCGTTTTGGTTATCAACCATAATCTTACTGGTGTTACTAAATAACTCTTCCATCGTTTCTAAGTAGATACGTTGACGAGTCACTTCAGGCGCAGCTTCGTACTGTGGAAGTAGTTCTTCAAAACGAGATACTTCACCTTGCGCTTCTAAGGTAACGCGCTGTTTGTATGCTGTAGATTCTTCGTTCATGCGGTTAACCTGACCACGCGCACGCGGTTCGATTTCACGTGCATAGGCTTCAGCTTCACGGATGAAACGAATTTCATCTTCTTGAGCCGAGATAGCATCATCAAATGCGTCTTTTACTTCTTCTGGTGGACGTGCGTCCTTGAAGTTCATATCGATAATGGAAACACCCATATCGTATGGTTCAATGATTTGTTGAAGCTCTTCCCATACTTGTTGACGTGCAACTTCACGACCAGACGTTAGGACATCATCCATTTGCGAATGACCGACAACATAACGGATTGCACTGTCTAAAGCTTGCGATAAACTTTGTTCAGGATTGACTACCGAGAAAATAAATTTCTTAGGATCAACAACACGATATTGCATTTCCATTTGCACGCGAACTACGTTTTCATCTTGAGTCAGCATAGAGCCAGCAGAAGATTGATCACGGATAGACTGCACATCAATGGGTATTACTTGGTCAATAAACGTTGGCTTCCACTGTAAACCAGGGTCGACAAGCTTACTGTACTCACCAAAACGTAAGACCACACCACGCTCAGCTTCACGGATAGTATAGAAACCACTGATTACCCATACAATTACCATAATACCGATAATCAAAGATAAGCCAATGCCACCTAAATTAGAAGATGAACCGCCACTGCCATTGCCGCCACCAGATTTAGAAAATTTACCAAATAAATTTTTGAATACATCATCTAAATCAGGGGGACCTTGATCGCGGCCGCCTTTGTTTTTCCACGGGTCGTTATTATTACCACCGGGCTCATTCCAAGCCATGTTCACACTCCGTTCAATTTATAAATTTATTATCTATACGATATAAAAGCGTAAAAAGTCTTTTTTATCTGTTATTTTTATTCATCACTTGGCATATCGCACTGCGAAAATGCACCGTCATAGCGCTTATCAAGCTGATTCCACACGGTTAAAGGTAATCGTATGGAGACGATCCAGTTGCCTTCCTCGTCGTAATGTTCCTGCGTGATACAATGATAGTCATACAATACCCCTCTTATTCTGCCGTCACTTGGCGGGATATTCAAGGTTTGAATTTTCATTGTTTGTGCTAAACATTCAGTAAGGGCTTTTTGTAATAATTCAACCCCTAACCCTTCCTGTGCAGAAATCCATACACGCAGCGGCCTTCCCTCTTCATCATAGTCGATTCGGGGTGTGACACCTTCAAGACGATCTATTTTGTTACAAATAATTAATTGGGGGATGTCATCGGCATCGATTTCAGTTAAAACATCATTAACCTGTCCCATATTGTCGCTGTATTGATCATCGGCATAATCAACTACATGGAGTAACAAGTCTGCTTCTTGTGTTTCTTGTAAGGTCGCTTTAAATGCAGCAACAAGATCATGCGGTAGGTGACGAATAAACCCGACCGTATCAGCTAAAATAGCCGTTCCTACGTCTGCCAACTCGATTTTACGTAATGTTGGATCAAGCGTCGCGAACAGTTGATCCGCAGCATACACATTGGCATTGGTAATCGTATTGAATAACGTTGATTTACCGGCATTGGTATAACCCACTAACGATATCGTCGGAATTTCATTGCGCTTGCGCGCACGTCGTCCTTGCTCACGTTGTTTTTGGACTTTTTCAAGACGCTTTAAAATGGTCTTGATCCGCGCTCGTAACAAACGCCGGTCACTTTCTAGTTGGGTTTCACCTGGTCCACGTAAACCAATTCCGCCTTTCTGGCGCTCTAAATGCGTCCAACCACGGATCAGTCGGGTTGAAATATGCCTTAACTGGGCTAACTCAACCTGTAATTTACCTTCATGGGTACGTGCTCGTTGGGCAAATATATCGAGGATAAGTCCGGTGCGATCGATGACTCGACATTGACATAAGGCTTCCAGGTTACGTTCTTGGGAAGGAGACAATGCATGATTGAAAATAATGACATTGGCTTCGAAGGCTTGCACGGCGGCAGCAATTTCTTCGGCTTTACCTGATCCTACAAAATATTTAGGGTGCGGGGCTGCACGAGAACCAGTGATGACCTCAGCCGCTGTTACTCCAGCAGACGAGACCAACATCTGTAATTCGTGTATATCTTCTTTGGTTGAGTCGTCAGCGAAGTCGACATGAACTAGGATTGCCAGTTCACCAGCTGCGTAACGGTCAAACAAGTGAAACTATCTTAAAATGAGTCACTTAAATGGATTTACTCGCTTTGCGCTTCATCGCCTTGAGTCGGCATCTGAATCGCTTTTGATGGAACAACAGTAGATATTGCATGCTTATATACCATTTGACTAACGGTATTTTTCAGTAAAATAACAAACTGATCAAATGATTCAACTTGGCCTTGCAATTTAATTCCATTTACCAAATAAATAGAAACGGGAATGCGCTCTTTTCGCAGAGCATTCAAAAATGGGTCTTGCAGTGATTGCCCTTTAGCCATTTGTTTTTCCTTTATTTTCTTATAATTCTCTAGTGTTTTTAGCCGTTTTAGAATACACAAATAAGTGCATACTGTATAGAGTTATCAGTGATTATTTATTAACCAACTTTAGTATCAGATCAACATTATCCGTTGCAAACGTATCTAACCAAACCACGTCATCCCAGCCGCGAAGCCACGTTATCTGGCGCTTTGCTAATTGCCTGGTTGCGATAATACCGCGTTCAACCATTTCGGCATGACTAAGCTGACCAGATAAATGTTGCCACATTTGTCGGTATCCTACACAGCGGATTGCGGGTAAATCCTCAAATAAATCACCACGAGCTATTAATTGTTGGACCTCAGCGGCGAAATCTTGTTCTAACATCTGTGTAAAACGCAACGCGATCCTTTCATGCAATACGCTTCTTTCTTGTGGAGCAATCGCAAATTGAGCAACACAATAGGGGATCGGGCCACTAGATTCTTGCTGTAACACGGACAAGGGTCTGCCGCTAAGCTGGTAAACTTCTAATGCACGGGTAATTCGTTGTGGATCATTAGGATGAATGCGCGCGGCACAAACCGGATCGATAACCGTTAATTGTGCGTGCATGTGGGGCCAGCCTTTTTCGGTGCCTTGCTCTTCAATTTCTGCACGAACACACGCATTACTGGCTGGCAACGTTGATAACCCTTTTACCAACGCGTTGTAATACATCATTGTTCCGCCCACTAACACCGGCAACTTATTACGCGACAAAATATCTGCAATCAAACGCTCTGCATCGTGACGAAACTGCGAAACCGAATACGTCATACTCGGGTCAATAATATCTATCAAGTGATGGGGAACTTGTGCCAATTCTTCGGCGGTGGGTTTCGCCGTGCCAATATCCATAGATTGGTAAATAAGCGCAGAATCAACACTGATTATTTCACAATCGACATGCTTAGCGAGCTCAAGCGCTAATGATGTTTTTCCCGAAGCCGTAGGGCCCATAATAAACACAACTTGCGCTAAGTGGTCTGCACTTGCCACTTGATACATTTAGCTTTCCTTGGTGCACAGTTGTACCTGTGCTGGTTGAATATGTTGGGCAATGATATGGTGCTGCTGCGAACTGGTTAACCCAATAAACCAATGCAATGCTAATGCTCGAATAGAAGGATATTGTGAATCAATAACAAACAAACTTAACGCGAGTTGCTCATACACATCATCCGTGTGCAACGGCGCCGCTTCTAGTATATCCACAAATAAACGACTCCACGGCAGCGAGCGTAATAAACTCGGTACCTTTTTTAGTAGCCATTTTTGCGTATGATTACCTGCAACATGATGTTCTACTAATAATTGTGATTGTGTAAATTGCGCTAATAACTTTGGACTAACATTTATGTCTACGTTTACTGCGCTAGCAATTGGCAATAGTAATGGCTGCTGCGTTTCTGATGCACTCATTTGCTGCTGTAAATATTTAGCGACGATGCATCGTGAATCACACAACAGTAACTGATTAGTTTGAACTAACACATCGTATTGGTTTAGCGACTGCGTAAGCACTAATACTTGAGTTTGCATGCTACCAGGTTGTTCTGCTAAGTGATTCGCGCCACTTTGAACACTCAACGGTTGCATTAAGCTATCGTAATTCGCTACCGCTTGCTTAGCTACAGCGGCACCTTGGCCTCGTGGTGGTTGATATGTTGTTGTCTCTGTATGACGTGACAATGGCTGAATGTAATCATGCTCAACAGTAAGTTCATCATAGTTAACTACCGGATTATCGGTAAATGAACGATTCAGTACGTCGACCAAAGATTGATATAAAAAATCATGTACCACGCGACTATTTACAAATCGCACTTCGTGTTTGGCAGGATGCACATTGACATCAACATCGGTATATGGGACTTCAATAAAGAGGACATATCCAGGATAATACTGACTATCTATTAATCCTTCATAGGCTTGTCTGACAGCATGGTTGATTAATTTATCGCGCATCATGCGGCCATTCACAAAGGTATATTGGGCGTCATTTTGGGTGCGATGTACCATAGGCTTAGTCAACCATGCGGTGACTTTAATCCCTTGATAATCGCGCTCTACCGAGACACAATCATTAATAAAGCCTTTGCCGCAGATTGCATCAATACGTTTTTCAATAGACTGTACAGGTAACTGACGAATGGTTTTGCCGTTATGCGTAAGTTTGAATGCGACTGCATGATGCGACAACGCCATGCGTTTGATCAGCTCATCAACGTGCGTAAATTCAGTTTTATGCGTTTTTAAAAATTTACGCCTAGCCGGTGTATTAAAAAATAAATCGACCACATCAACGGTGCTTCCGTCAGGATGAGCTGCAGGGTTCATAATCACATCCATATCACGACCTTCACAATTTACTTGCCATGCTTCAGATTGAGTTGCTGGCTTAGAAGTCAAGGTTAAGCGTGCGACAGAGCTAATACTTGCCAGTGCTTCACCACGAAATCCGAGACTCGCAATTTGTGCCAGATCTTCAATCGATGTAATTTTACTGGTTGCATGTCTTGATAAGGCTAACGCTAATTCGTCTTGCACAATCCCACACCCATTATCGGTGATGGTGATCCGTTTTTGCCCGCCTTGTTCGATGTTAATGTCGATTTTAGTGGCACCAGCATCAATGCTGTTTTCAACCAGTTCTTTGACTATAGATGCGGGGCGCTCAACCACCTCACCCGCGGCAATCTGGTTAGCGAGTTGCGCTGATAATATTTGAATACTCAACGCCGTTAACCCCGAGGAATGACAAGTTTTTGATTCACCGTCAATGAATTTTCAGTTAAATTATTAACTCGTTTAATATGTTCAATACTTGTGTCATAGCGCCGCGCAATTTTAAACAGCGACTCGCCAGATTTGACGACATGCTGAATATCAGTTTTTTGTTCAAGACGAGACCATAACGTGCCATTGGGTGGATAAATTTTAAAATATTTTTCTAACCCAATGAAAATTGCATCAGCCAGTCGTTGACGATATTTGGACCAGTTTAGATTTTTTTCTTCCGTCGGATTCGAAATAAACCCCACTTCGACTAAAATAGATGGAATATCTTGGGCAGTTAAAACCGCTAATGATGCATATTGGCGGTCTTTTTTATGCATTTTTGTGACTTTCTTTAACTCTTTGATAATGTAATCACTGGCTTCATAGCTACTTTTTCGTGCGCCTTCTTTAGTCATATCCAAGATAGTTCGTACAAACCCTAGATCATCGTCGCTCTGCGCAATGACCGTACTCGCACCACTGAGTAGTTCTGATTGGCGCGATTTATTTTCTAACAGACGAGCAAACTCGGTGTTTGAGCGACGTTCATTAATTGTCCACACCGAAGCACCGCGAGGTTGTGGAGTATGAAACGCGTCGGCATGAATCGAGATCAATAAATCGGCTTTTTTCTCACGCGCCATTAAGGGTCGTTGTGACGGAGAAATATAATAATCACCTTCACGAGTTAGCACTGCTCGCATCCCTTTTTCGGCATTGATACGTTTTTGTAATTTTTTAGCTATCGCCAAAGTGATGTGCTTTTCGTATGTCCCTTTAGGCCCAATTGAACCGGGGTCACGTCCGCCATGCCCTGCATCAAGCGCGATAATAATATCGTCATCACGTTGTGATTGACGTCCCGTAATCAGAGTTAAAGACTGTGGTTGTGGATCGTCAAATTTAAGAAGTAAATAAGGTCCATCTTTGTGAGTGACCGTGGTCACCTCATAATCCAATAGCTCTGCCACTTCAAACACAAATCGCGTGTCATTACTTGTTTTCGGCTTGGAGTTACGCACACGTTGTATTAAGTCATCTGCAGATTTAGCTTGGTAATCCGAGGTTCCTTTGGCATCTCGAATATCAACAACTACTCGATTAGGATTTTTTAAGGTGAAGTGGCTCACTTTGGCTGGTTTGGTGAGCTTAATCATGGCTTGAGCACCAGAATCAGGATTAGATATCTGCACCCGCTGAATAGTGGTTTCAGCATAAGTATCAAAGCTAAACAGCGCTCCGTTGAGCAGAAAGATACTCAGTAATAATGGCTTCATAAACGCTTGAATCTTGAACATTTACGCTTGCACCTTTTTCAAGATCTGTTGGCCAATATTACTCAATGCCACACATTCCATGACTCTTTGTTCATACTGCGACCCAAGCTGTGCAGGGTTAGTGTCATTTTCATCATGTGTTAGTAAACCAAGATTGATATGAACATCTGCAGGCGGTAGGCAACCCTCACCTTTGTTTGGCCATTCAATTAAGCATAGGTTGTTTCCGACAAAATAGTCGCGTATTCCCATAAATTCTAATTCTTGCGCATCGCCTAGTCGGTATAAATCAAAATGATATATTTGGCGTGACCCTATTTCGTAAGGTTCTACCAATGTATAGGTTGGGCTTTTCACAGAGCCAATATGCCCCATAGCTTGCAATAAATAGCGACTAAATGTCGTTTTTCCTGCGCCTAAATCCCCTTCTAAATAAATACATATCCCTTGCTCTTGCAATGACGCATCCACTAATGCCGTGGCAATTCGCTGTGCTAGTTGCGCGGTGGCAACTTCATTTTCAAGCTTAAATTCAATCTGCATTTTGAAGGAGTCTTTTCCATTTATTGATTAATTAAACGCCTCAGTTGAGGAAACAAGTCACTTGCCAACATACCACGTTCACCATATTCTGCAGCTATTATATCAGCGGCGTGACCATGGATACAAACTGAGTACTTTGCAGCATCAGTTTTGTTTATTCTTTGAGCAAACATCGCACCAACGATCCCACTTAACACGTCACCCATGCCCGCAGTTGCCATGCCCGGATTACCATGTTCACACACCCAAGTTTGAGTGCCATCATCGATAATAGTTCCGGCCCCTTTTAAAATGCAAGTCGCATTATATTTTTGGGCTAATAAACGTGCCGACACAAAGCGATTTGATTCAACTTCTTCAATGGTTGATTCTAACAAACGACCAGCTTCACCACTATGCGGCGTGATCACGCATTGATCAGAGGTAAACGCCGTTGCGTGCTTGGGTAATAAATTCAGTGCATCCGCATCAATCACAATCGGTACATCATGTTTATGACAATACTGAATGACCATAGAAAAGGTTTTTAACGCCCATTCATCTTGCCCCAACCCAGGGCCAATAACAACACAATTAGCCCACTCTAGTGCGGCTTGCAAACCGTCACAAATTACCATTAGTTCTGGGCGACCTGAACAAATTTGAATACGTGAGTCGGTGTGTGCATAAACTTTAACTAGACCGGTACCTGAGCGCAAAGCTGCTTCACCGGCTAAGCGAATCGCACCCGACATGCCGGCATTTCCTCCCACACATAACAATCGACCAAACCGCCCTTTATGACTGTTTACCTGACGTGGCGCCAAACCCGTAAACCGATTTAATTGCAGTAATTGGGTATTAGTTGGGCATAATTCAGAAAATGCCAACCCGATTTCAAGATCTTCAAAGACCAACTTACCTGACGCTTGTTTCCCTGTCGCCGTCACTAAGCCTTGTTTGATTCCAACAAATGTTACTGTCATATCAGCCTGGATACACCGCCCTAAACTCACGCCCGTATCCGCATTAATACCCGAGGGTACATCAACACTTAACACCGGGAGATCTGCATTATTTACTGCATCAATAATCGCGGCAAACTCTGGACCTAATGACCCTTTGAGACCTGTGCCTAACAACGCATCAATCACAATATCATTGCGCTTTAATTGATTGGCAGTAAATTCTTCAACTTCGCCACCGGCTGCAATAAATGCCACTTGGGCTTGCTGTGCATCACCGGTTAATACACGCTCCGGATCTACAGCACATAATGTAACGTGTTTACCCGCTTGTAATGCTAATAAACCGCAGATATACCCATCTCCAGCATTGTTACCATTGCCAGCTAAAATTAAAAAATGCTCCGCGCTGGGTGCTAAGGTCAGTGCATGCCCATATAATGCTTTGCCTGCGCGTTGCATTAAGCCATAAAGAGAACAAAAACTTTGTTCCGCAGCTTTTGCTTCGTGATTGCGAACTTGATCCGCGCGAAATAGTTTTTGTGATAAACTAGGTAAGGTTTTTTCAACTTCAATGTGCATGCAAATGTCCCAAATTAATTCGATTGATTTAGATAATCTAGCTCAAAATATCAAGGTTTGGGCAAAAGCGCTAGGGTTTCAACACGTAGGTATCTGCGATGTTGATCTATCGCAACATAGTGATCACCTTAACGCTTGGCTCGATAAGCAATACTATGGAGATATGCTGTATTTTCCTGAAAGAGGCATGCTACGTAGTGATCCGGCACAATTAGTACCGGGAACCGTGCGCATTATTAGTGTCTCTATGGATTATCTTCCACCAGATGCATCTTTTGCACAGCACTTATCAGATCCGACTAAAGGCTATGTTAGCAGATATGCATTAGGCCGTGATTATCATAAATTAGTACGCAAGCGACTAAAACAGCTTGGCGACCAAATCCACACTTATTGTGCAGACACGCAGTTTCGTCCGTTTGTGGATTCTGCTCCCATTTTAGAACATGCCGTGGCTGAAAAAGCTGGGATTGGTTTCACCGGTAAACATTCATTGACGATTAACCCGCAAACGGGTTCTTGGTCATTTTTAGGTGAACTGTTGATTAACTTACCCTTACCGATTGACTCGCCTATTGCGGATAACTGCGGCACTTGTACAGCATGTAAGAGTATCTGTCCGACAGGGGCTATTGTGTCTGATTATGTAGTAGATGCACGTAAATGTATTTCCTATCTGACGATTGAACATCAAGGGGCAATCCCAGAACAATATCGCGCACCAATGGGTAATCGAATCTATGGTTGTGATGATTGTCAGTTAGTGTGCCCTTATAATCGAGCAGCCCCATTAACCCAAGAATCTGATTTTTTTGCCCGTGAACCCTTGCATGGCAATAGCTTGTTAAACTTATTTAGTTGGGATGAACAAACGTTTTTACGCCAAACTGAAGGGTCAGCTATCCGTCGTATTGGGTATGCTAAGTGGCAACGAAATATTTCTGTCGCGTTAGGTAATGCGCCAACAGACACCGTCATCAGTACTGTATTGCACGATAAAAGTAAGCACTTACTTGCGATACAAGTAATGTTAAATAAACCTGAAACCTTAGAAAACCCAGAACAAGCAAGTCAATTAGCTAACATCGCTCGTACCTATGGGTTTGCTGAGATCCCATCATTACCTGATATTACGATGCTTATTGAACATTTGAACTGGGCATTAAACACACATGGGCAATCTTCCCTCAACAGACAACAAGCAAGACTGGTACGCTCGATACAAAAAGGGCTAGTGCGCGATGCCTAGCCCTCTATTTACTATTTATCTCAGTGCTTAATTGCGGCACTGTTAATAATAATTATTTATGGTATTGCGCTGAGTATTTATGTACAGCTTCGACAAACACGCCTGCGTTTTCAGGTGGTACGTCTAAGTGAATACCATGACCTAAATTAAATACATGACCAGACCCTTCGCCAAATCCAGCTAAAATATGCTGAACTTCTTCTTCAATACGTGGCGCAGGTGCATACAGCACTGATGGGTCCATATTACCTTGTAACGCCACCCGATCCCCTACACGCGCTTTGGCGTTAGCAATATCGATCGTCCAATCAAGGCCTATCGCGTCACAGCCTGTATCAGCGATTGCTTCTAACCACATACCGCCATTTTTAGTAAACAGAGTAACAGGTACTTTTCGACCGTCATTTTCACGGATCAAGCCATCGACAATTTTATGCATATACTGTAACGAGAATAATTGATAATCACGTGGCGATAACACCCCACCCCACGTATCAAATATCATTACTGATTGCGCACCAGCTAAGATTTGCGCGTTCAAGTAAGAAATCACAGAGTCCGCAACTTTATCTAATAACAAATGTAACGTTTTTGGTTCTGCAAATGCCATTTTCTTGATTTTAGTAAAGGCTTTACTCGAACCGCCTTCAACCATATAGGTCGCTAGTGTCCAAGGACTACCAGAAAAACCAATCAAAGGTACATCACCATTTAAGCCTTTACGGATCGTCCGCACGGCATTCATGACATATTGCAATTCCCCTTCAGGATCAGGGTGTGGTAATTGCTTCACCTGTTCTGCGCAGGTAATTGGACGCTCAAAACGTGGCCCCTCGCCTTCTTCAAAATATAATCCTAGGCCCATTGCATCAGGGATCGTTAAAATATCAGAAAACAAAATAGCAGCATCTAAGTCAAAGCGACGTAACGGTTGTAAGGTTACTTCACAGGCTAGCTCTGCGTTTTTGCATAACGACATAAAATCACCAGCAACGGCACGTGTAGCCTTATATTCTGGTAAATAACGTCCAGCTTGACGCATCATCCATACAGGAGTGACGTCAACAGGTTGCTTGGCTAATGCGCGCAAGTAGCGATCATTTTTTAATGGAATACTCATGGTTATATTATCCTTTTCAATCAGCGCGCAGTCTACCAAAAAGCAGCCCTGCAGGCATTAGGAATTTTGTCTTAGTTTGGCGCACGTGTAATCAATGAGATCGCGAGAGATAGATACCGAACTTGGAATATTAGGGAGAGCGTCAGGTGAGAACCAATCTGCTGCGAGAATTTCTTTACCATCAACAGCAATCTCTCCGCCCGCATATTCAGCCGTAAACCCGACCATTAGTTGATGTGGAAACGGCCAAGCTTGTGAACCGAAGTATTGAATATTCTTTAACTTAACACCAACTTCTTCTTCCACTTCTCGATGTACTGCTTGTTCTAATGATTCACCGCTCTCAACAAATCCAGCCAATGTAGAAAACATGGTCGGCGTGATATGACGGTTGCCTTGTGCGAGTAAGATCTGCTGACCATTATGGATAGCAACAATAATGCACGGTGATACACGCGGGTAAGAACGATGATGACAGACATCACAATGCCGCGCCATTTCCCATTGGACTTGGCGCGTTGATGAGCCACATTGACCACAATATTGATGTGTGCGCAAAAATTGAGCATATTGCCATGCGCGGGCAATATGTTGAAAATCAAGATTGATACCGGTCATCATCACATCACGAAGTGATACCAGCTGATGATTAGGATCGGTTAAGGTGTCTTGCTGCAAATCCAACATCTTTACTATTTGCTGGGGATCTTCGTGCAATGTTACGGCGTCATTAACATACTCGGTGAGCGACAAGTGCTGAATACAACTTGGTAAGGTATAAACGTCGTTTTGAGGATAAATACACAATAAATTTTGAGAGAAAATAATCCAATGAATCTGCGGCATAACGAAATATGACTCAATAATAAAAATATATTTTACACAATATCATAAACTAGCCTTTAACTACTTGTGCTTTTGCCGATATAATCCTAGCCCTATGGATAAATTAATAGCAAAAGCAAAAGCGCATTGTGAAGACAATGGCGCTAGATTCACCCCCTTACGTGAGGAAGTGTATCGCATATTACTCAATAAAGCGGCGCCTATGGGCGCGTATGACTTATTGGATCTGTTGCGTCAATCAAATGAGTCAGCGAAACCTGCAACCATCTATCGTTCGCTAGATTTTTTGCTGGATTTTGGGTTGATCCACAAACTTGAATCCACCAATACCTTTGTGGCGTGTCATCATTTTGGTTGCGCCCATCCAGTACAATTTTTAATTTGTGACGAATGTGGTGATGTTGCTGAAATCCAATCAACATCTATTCACAATGCATTATCAGCACAAGCTAAGCAAATGGGATTTGTTGTTAAACAACAAACTATTGAAGCTCACGGCTCATGTAAAGCATGTGCCCAACCCAGCGAGATTGGGAAGGAATAAATAATGAAAGTTGAGTTTGTGAATCCATTTATTAATGGTTTATTAAATACATTATCTATGATGGCTCAGACTGAATTACGCGCTGGTAAACCAAAATGAAAAGACGATGCCGTCGCACGGGGCGATGTTTCTGGTATTATTGGGATGGTCGGTTCCCAAGTACAAGGCTCCTTGTCTATTACATTTGAAGAAAATCTAGCCTTACATGTGATGGAAAAAATGCTCGGGGAAAAAGTCACTGAACTCAACCACGAGGTAGCTGACATGGTGGGTGAAATTACCAATATGATCTGTGGCAGCGCCAAAGGCGAATTATCCGAAAAAGGCTATGAGTTTAATATGGCGACACCTGCAGTCGTAACTGGAAAAAACCATACTATTAATCATCAAGTTGACGTTCCAAGAGTCATTTTGCCATTCGATAGTGATTTTGGGCGAGCATTTATTGAGATTTGCTTCAACAAATAAGTCAATTACCATTCATTTTAGTATTATATCTAAAAACAGTTAAATATTTCATATATCTGTTCTACAATTCTATTAAATATTATTACCTTTTATTACACAGGACGTAATCATGAATTTTTCTTTTAAGAAAACGCTTGTTGCTGCGGCAACTCTTTCTGCTTTAACCATAGCTAGCCCTTCTTTTGCTGATAACCACAGCGACCATGACAACACCAATTATAAAAAATGGGTGGGTATATTTGGTCAGTATTATCACCCCGATGGCGACAAACCCAATGAAATCGGTGGCGGCTTTTTGCAAGATGGTGCCGCACTCGGTGGGGAATTTGGTATACGCTTTACGCCACGCTGGGCAATGCGTATTGAGGCTGCGAAAACTAATGTAGATGTTGACAATAATGCCTTTGGTGTTGGCTCTGTCGACGGTCAGAAAATTGCTGCGGATGCGCTGTATTTCCAAGACGATTTGCAAACTTATTTATTCACCGGCTTACAACATGCCGATGATGATTTTGATGATTATCTTGCTGTTGCAGCGGGTATCGGTAAACATTGGTCATTGAGCGAACACACCCGTTTGATTACCGAAGCCACCGCTTACCACGCATTCTCCGATAGCTATAACGATTTCAGTTTAAAACTTGGCGTTGCATATGTATTTGGTGAAATTGCACCAAGCTACGCACCGGCTAAGCGCGAAAGTGATACGGACAGAGATGGTGTCGCTGACAGCATTGACCAATGCTTAAATAGCGCCTATGGTGAAAAAGTTGCAGCCAATGGTTGTGCCGTGAAAGACGCTGATAATGATGGCGTCGCTGATTCCATGGACTTATGTTTAAGCACGCCAAAAGGTGACAAGGTCAATACCTCAGGTTGCTCAGTAATGGTTGCAGAAGAAATTGAAGTCAAATTATCTGCTTTGTTTGCAAATAACTCTTCTGTTATCCAAAACCCTGCTGATGTGAAATTTGCAGAGTTTGCCGATTTCTTGAAACGCTACCCAAAAGCAACAGGGGTGGTTGAAGGCCATACATCGATTGTAGGGACTGCAGCCTATAATCAACTGTTATCGCAAAAACGCGCTGAAGCAGTCAAAGCCTTACTCATTTCTCGTTATGGTGCACCAGCTGATCGCATAACAGCATTGGGCTTCGGTGAATCTCAACCGGTTAATCTCGCCAATACCCCTGCTGCACATCGTGAAAACAGACGTATTATTGGTGTTGTGAAAGTAATGGTCGAAAGTAAAACCAAATAAATAGCACATAAATAAAACCCCAAGGTTGCACTGCATCTTGGGGTTTTTTATTGTTCGTTATTATTGCGCATTACTGCGAAATATTGCGGATTTTGCTGGGAAGCACGTTGGATTAAATACTAGTAATCATCCGAACGCTCTGGACCGGTGTAATTATCAAAGCGTGAAAACTGCCCTTGGAACGCCAGTCGACTTGTTCCAATCGGACCATTACGTTGTTTACCAATAATGATTTCTGACACACCTTTGTCTTCAGAATTCTCGTTATACACTTCATCTCGATAAATGAACATGATCAAATCCGCATCTTGCTCAATGGAGCCTGATTCACGAAGATCAGAGTTAATAGGACGTTTGTCTGCACGTTGCTCAAGGCTTCGGTTAAGTTGTGATAAGGCAATGACTGGCACCTCAAGCTCTTTGGCTAAGGCTTTGAGAGACCGCGAAATCTCAGCAATTTCTAAGGTTCGGTTGTCACTCAACGACGGCACTCGCATTAGCTGCAAGTAATCGATCATAATCATGCTGATGCCGCCTTTATCCCGCGCTAACTTGCGTGCACGCGATCTAACATCCATGGGCGTTAGACCCGATGAATCATCAATAAACAGGTTGTCTTTATCTTTTAGCATCGCCATCGTATTGGAGATCCGCGCCCAATCATCATCATCAAGTTGAGCTGTACGAATTTTGGTTTGATCAACCCGACTCAATGACGCGAGCATCCGCATCATTAACTGTTCAGAGGGCATCTCTAAACTGAACACTAATACCGGTTTATCTTCGAGCATCATCGCATTTTCGGCGAGGTTCATCGCAAATGTCGTATTATGTACGAATATATCTTGAGCGATGAAGTTATGTAAATCAGGTACGGTCAAATCATAAACTTGCTTATGACCTTGATACTCTATTGCCGTGATTTTATCCCAATACACATCAGAATTAGCTAAATCAGATAAATATTGATCAGCGAATAAATCTGCATAAAATTGTGCACGATGACGTGATAAATGACGCGCTGACACACCTGTTAAATCAGGACTAAAACCATCTGGCATTGGTTTGCCGGCAGCAGCAAAAATACTTGGCCAACTGCGATCACCTTTGAGACTTAGCACATACTCATTAGCCGATAAAGGCAGACTGTCCACGTTACTTTCTGCGCTTTCTTGTTGTAAAAGGGCCAATGCAGCTGCGCATTGTTGAGATTCACCAAGCACACCGATATCGTTAATAAACTTAATAATACTGGGCTTATCTAGTACCTCAACCTCATAATGTGGTTGTGCATTAGAATAATTGGACGATTTACTGCGCAGCTTGGCAATAATCCCAAAACGTAACAACAAATGCTGGATTTGCTGGGCAAGTACAGAGCTTGTCGTCCCATAACTGACTCGAACCTGATTGTTACTTTGAATAAACACGCCACCATCACAGGCAAACATCTGATTGAGTAGCAATGTGATACAAGGTTTAGTCCAAGTAAACACCGCTGCCGCTAATGATTTTTCATGAGCCTGTTTATTATCTAAATCGTGATTTAATAATAATGGCTTAACCGGATTTATTTGAGTTGAACCTTGCTCAAAAAGAGAATGCGTATTACGCGTAAATTCAGTCCCTAATACTGCACACAACTCAGTATAGGTTTGCGGCATAGAAAGTGAACTAGCGAGTGCTTTACTGGATATTTTTGCTTGGGTGATACAGCTATTTAATAACGCCGCAAATTGCGCTCGTAAAGATTGTGCTTCAGAAGCATCACTCATCATATATGCAATGGCTTTTATTTCATGCTCTGGTGGTTGGCATTGACCAAAAATCGGTAAATTACGAGGAATTGCAATTTGTTCACCCGTGTTTATCTCACTTAATGGCTGCCATCCATTTCCTGTCAAAAATGGATGAGTCAGGGTCGTTTCTATTGATTTACCTAATGCCGTGGTGACTCGAAAAACGGGTTTCAAACCATCATCGACAAATTCAGAAGCATGGCCTGCTACGCACTTAAATCGATTGTCTACCGATAAAACAGGTGCATGCTGCGCTGCCACTAGATCATCAATGCTATTCAATGCGCCGGTTGTAGGGTCAACAAGCTGCGAACCGCTTACGATACATTTTCCCATCGAAGGCCTAGCCGCCACGATAATCAAGTCACTCGGCTGCATGCCTGATGTCTTTTTATCTAAATCAACAAATCCGGTAGATACACCGGTCACCGCTTTATTGTTTTTAACCAATTGCTCAAGACGATCGATCGTTTTACCTAGCACTGATTCGACGTTGCGCGGACCTTCATTTTCACCTGTACGTTTTTCTGCAATTTCGAAAACCCGACTTTCCGCCATATCCAATACATCAGCACTGTCACGACCTTCAGGGTTATAGCCGACCTCGGCGATTTCGTGAGCGACACCAATCAATTCACGGACAATGGCACGCTCTTTGATAATTTTTGCATAAGACACCACATTGGCAGCACTCGGGGTATTTTTGGCAAGTTCAGCGAGATAAGCAAAGCCACCGGCCTCATCAAGCTTGTCATGTTGCTCTAAATGTTCAGACGTGGTAATTACATCAACCGGCTGGTTGTTGGCAAGGAGCTTTAAAATTGATTGATAAATGACCTGATGCGACCGATTATAAAAATCCGATTCAATCACAATCTCGGCCACTTTATCCCAGCTATCAGGTGCTATCAGCATAGAACCAATAACGGATTGCTCAGCTTCAATCGAATGTGGCGGGATCTTTAGCTTTTCAACAGATTCATCATTGTACTTATCTTTGTACTTGTTGTTCTTTCGACTCTTATCCGATTGCATTGCCACGACCAAAACTAAAAAGGGAGATTGATTATACTTGATTACGCTGCATCCTCAATCAAAAATGCAGGCAAAAAAAAACACCGCCAAGGCGATGTTTTTATTCAACTAACTAATTATTGTTGTGATTACTCAGCAACAATAACCACTTTAACTGTTGTAGTCACTTCAGCGTGTAATTGTACGTCAATGTCGTACTCGCCAAGGTCACGTAAAGTACCAGTAGGTAGTTTAACTTCTGTTTTGGTCACTTTAACACCAGCTGCAGAAACTGCATCAGCGATGTCACGAGTACCAACAGAACCAAATAATTTACCTTCGTCACCAGCTGGTGATGAGATAGATACTGGTTCTAAAGCTGTTAATTGGTCAGCACGTGCTTGCGCAGCGGCTAATACTTCAGCAATCTTCGCTTCAAGTTCAGCACGACGTGCTTCAAACTTTTCTACGTTTAATTTAGTTGCAGGTACTGCTTTTCCTTGTGGGAATAAGAAGTTACGTGCATAACCAGATTTAACTGAAACTTGATCACCTAGACCACCTAAGTTAGCGACTTTATCTAATAAAATAATATTCATTATGATTCCTCAGCTTACTTATGTGAGTCAGTGTAAGGTAACAATGCTAGGAAACGCGCACGTTTAATAGCAGTTGATAACTGACGCTGATATTTAGCACTAGTACCTGTGATACGGCTTGGTACGATTTTGCCACTTTCAGTGACATAATTACGTAATGTTGCAGTATCTTTATAATCAATCTCTACTACGCCTTCAGCTGAGAAGCGGCAGAATTTACGACGTCTAAAAAATCGAGCCATGTTCCGTCTCCTTATGCTTGGTCGTCAGAAACTTCAGCAGCGTTAGCTGGTGCAGTATCTTCACGTTTTGGTTGGCGTTCTTCACGACGTTCTTCTTTCTTCATTGGTGAAGGCTCAGTTACCGCATCTTTGGTGCGCATAACTAAGTTACGAAGAATGACATCGTTGTAACGGAAAGCGTTCTCTAATTCGTCAACAGCTGCTGGTGTTGCTTCAGCATTGATAAGAACATAGTGAGCTTTATGTAGTTTTTCGATTGGGTATGCCAACTGACGACGACCCCAGTCTTCAAGACGAGTGATTGAACCACCATCTTGAGTAAGAATTCCAGAATATCTTTCGATCATTCCTGGAACTTGTTCACTCTGATCAGGGTGAACCATGAATACGATTTCGTAATGACGCATCGTTAATTCCTTACGGTTGTAGTCTCGACAGTACAGCCAACTGTATGGAGACAAGGAATGAGTAATATGGCTGTAAGGGTCGCGTATATTACAGCATAATCATACTATTGCAATGTTTATTGTTTCTAGGGATAACTAAACTTCATCAACAGGGGCCGCTCATTAACAGTGACCAAGCGCGCGGAGTACATTGTGTTTAAATCTGTCACTTGGCTGCAGTCATCATCACATAATCCTAGATATTGAATGGGATTGCAATTTCTACTATATAGACTGCTGTAGCAATTTGATTTTGAATAATAGGGATCTGACCCCAATTAAATAATAAAAACATCCATGTACATAACGTCAATGTTGTGGGATCCAATATCACCACTTAAAGCAGATTCCGTCTACCTAGATTTCCTTGTGGTTTGCAACATCCCTGTTACTTAACATCCGCTGTTGTGACTGTGTGTTAGAGTAATTATAAATTAATTCGCATCAATCCAAATCACAAACCACTATAACCATTTTCTCAAAAAGATACTTCCACAAAACCGACAATCTATTGCTCATATTCGCCACAACCTGCAAAAAACCTTGATTTATCTTCAGAAAAACCGATGATGGGGTTGCCTGTTGTAAATTAAGTGGAAAGGTTTTTCAGTGCGTTATTGGCAAGTTGCTCTATTAAGTTTGTTTTTTATATTGACCGATGTGTTAGCACACAGTCGGGATTCTTTGCATATCAACAATTATGGAATTGGTGATGGGTTACCTGATTCTACGATTAATGCTATTGCACAAGATAGTTTAGGTTTTATGTGGTTTGGCACTGATGACGGATTAGTGCGCTATGATGGAGTCAAATTCAAAAAATATAATGCCACTAATGGATTAAACAATCGGACTAATAAGGTCACTCAGCTTTTTGTCGATACAAACGATAACCTCTGGGTGACATTTGATTGCAGTGTTCATGTGTTATTTGCGGACGAACAGTCTTTTACTTATGTTCATGGATTTGCGGATATCAATAGCATCAACAAATCTGTCAATGCTATTGAGCAGTTATCCCCTGATATAGTAACGGTCCTAACTTCGCAAGGCGCTTTCTTATTTAACTCTAATTTCATCTATAACAACCCGCAATTTATTACATCGCCGACACCATTAATTGATTTAGTCCAAATTAATGATACGCAGTATTTTATTGGCAATAATGAGGTTTATACGCTACCAGCGAATAGTAATACCTTCGTTACTACTGATGTTGCTGTGTTACCTGATGAAGTCAATATCACTTCTGCGTTGTCATTCAATAATTTACTATACATTGGCACACAAATGCATGGCTTACTTATCTTGGATCAATATTTCAATTTGATCCGTGAGCTTTCGCCTTCATCTGCATCACAAAACATCATTACTCATGAGCATGTGAGTAGCTTAACGATAGATAACTCACAACGCCTATGGGTCGGGTTAAAAAGTCACGGCTTAGTCTTGTTACAAGCCAATACATTACATAAAACTCTTCGCTTTGACCCTAGTGATCGCCACTCAATCACGACTAATTACATCAACGCACTCTATACAAGTGACAATGGTGATGTTTGGATCGGCACTGACCGCGGCGGCATAAATCATTTTCGCGCCAGCAGTGAAAAGCTTTACCACCTCAAGCATTCGGTATTACAAGATTCACCTATTAGTGGTAACGATGTCACCGCGATTGCAGTGGATAAATATCAACGCGGTTGGTTGGCTTCTAATAGTGATGGTATCTCGGTGTATAACCCCGATACATACGTAAATATTGTGATCAATCAACAATTAGCTGGATTAAAAGTAGCCAAATTGCATATTGAAAACCAATACGCGTGGGCGTTGGATGAGGTCGGGATCACCAAAATAGATGTCGACACATTAAAAGTTGTTAGCACCTATACACCTGTAAACTCAGACTTACCAGCCGGTAATCTGATGGACTGGTTATCCATTAATAATGAGCAAGTATTATTGAGCCACCAAGGCAACGGCATATCAATCTTTACTTTGTCAGATCTTAGCTTTACACATTATACGGTACAAAACAGTCAACTACCTACCAATCAGTTTGGACAGATGATTAATATCAATGGACAAATCTGGATTTCATCAAATGTGGGAGTACATTTATTTGATCCTGAACAACACACATTTAGTCACTTTTTATTCACACCAGAACAAAACATTAATTCGATTAATCACATTACGAGCAATAGTGATAAGCATATTGTGTTATCAAGTAATAATGGTGTGCATGTATTCGATCCTCTAACTAAAGTATTTGTCCCCAGAAATTTTCCCGACGAATTGGCGTCGATGAATATCCAAGCGACATTAGTCACTGAAGAAGGCGTGCACTGGTCTACGCTAAAAAATGGATTAATCGAATATCAAAACAATTCTCGCCGCTTTGCTTGGTATACAGAAGCTGATGGGTTGCAAGGTTCGGAGTTTAATCCTGGCGTCGCGTACAAAAACATTCGCGGCATGTATGTTTTTTCTGGGCTCAATGGGATTACTGTATTGGACCCTAATGCACTCGTCAAACCGGACATTAAACTACAAATATCAGAAATGAAGGTATTGTATCAAGATGGCTCTGAGGCGTTTTATTCCAATATACACCATGACTCAATGATATTTGATAAAGCGATTGATGTTATCCAAATTGACTTAGGAGACGTCAATTTTAGTACGCATAATTCCCCACAATTTGAATACTTCACCCAAGCAGGCATGACTAAATTTGATGATTTCAAGTTGGTGTTTTCACCTAAAGCCGGTAGCTCGACCATCAATATTGTCAATCCGTTGACCACGTTCGATAATTTTATCGAGCCTCCTGTTAAACTGAATATCGAGCACCCTATTCCTTGGCATAGCACGCCATTTGGTATTATTGCAATTTTCATTACATTTATGGCTGCTGTCTATGGAGCGGTGACATTTCGCATCCGACAGGTAAAACGAACGGCTAATGAGTTAGCGCAGTTAGTCGAAAAGCGAACTGATGATCTGCGCCGACAAACTGAAATTTCGCGCTTACAAGCGGAAAAATTAGCACTTACTGTCGCTGATAAAGATTCTATATTCGAAACCATATCTCATGAATTGCGCACTCCATTAACCTTGATCCAAGGCCCTGTGCAACAGTTACGTCATTACAAAATGGAACCTGAAGCACAAACTATGCTTAATATATTGGTACGGAATGCGGATAGGCTAAATACGTTAGTCAAAAAAGTATTTGAGCTATCAATATCCGACAAATTACCAGAATCTACGGCTAACGCAGCAATGACTGATTTATCGTTAGTTATTAGCCAACTGGGTAAAATCTTTACCCCATATACGGAACAACGTGAACTCACTTTTAGACTTCCTGAATTTGCTCCTTTAAAGGTCACCATTCCGTTATATAACTTAGAAACCATTCTCTCTAATTTGTTATCTAATGCCGTTAAATATACTCAACAAGGCGGTGAAATCAGTATTGAAGTCGAAGCTGATGCACACTTTGTTAGCGTCCATATCATTGATACTGGTGTGGGGATCGCTGAACACGAAATCCCACTAATTTTTAATCGTTTTTACCGCTCACAATCGGAGCATGTCGATATTCAAGATGGTACAGGATTAGGATTGGCCATTGTTGAGCAATTAGTAGATAAAGCCGATGGCCTAATTAAAGTCTCGTCGGAGGTCGATATTGGTACGCGCTTCAGTGTGATTTTTCCCAATACCCTTAATCAAACTTATCAGCCAAGTAATGTGGATGTAGATAAGCCATGTATATTGTGCATTGACGATAATGAAGACATTTTAACGTATCTCGAAAACCTGTTTAAACATGATTACCAAGTCCACACTGCCAATTCATCGATAGCAGGATTAACCATTGCCAAAGATCTTTTACCTGATCTTATTATCAGTGACATCATGATGCCGGAAATGGATGGTATCGAAGTGTTAAATGCACTCAAGAGCGACCATATTACCAATCACATTCCCGTGATTCTATTGACTGCAAAAAGCTCGCAGGAATCTCGAATGGAAGGATTAGCATCTGCGGCGAGTGATTACATTAATAAACCATTTGAAGAGGAGGAACTGCGTTTGAAAACCCGTAATATTATCGCGGAACAAGAATCAATTCGACGACGCTATATCGAATCTGTCTCTACTGTCGAGCCTGAGTATAAATTTGAAGAGCAAATGAGTGCCTCTAAGTTTATCCATCAGTTAAATAACATTTTATTAGTGCACTACAATAAACCTGATTTCACCGTTCAAGATTTAGCAAACCTGAGTGGCATGAGTGACCGTCAATTACTGCGTCGCTTAAAAAATGAAACAGGCATTGGTGCCAGTGAATTTATCCGAAACTTTCGTCTTAACATCGCAGCTGACTTATTAAAAGCTGGCAAACCCGCGTCATTTGCAGCGTACGAAGCGGGATTCACTTCCCCTAGTTATTTTAGCACTAGCTTCAAAAAGCTCTTTAAAATCACGCCAAAGCAGTTTTCCAAAAAACAAAAACTAGAATCTATCATCGCACAAAACACAGAAGCGTAAACTGACAGTATATGCAATGAGTTGTTCAGATCCTGTTCAAACCTTTAATTAAAAGGGGTTTGTGATCGTTTTCCTCCCCCTAAATGTATAATACATTTGTCTTAATAAGGAATTGATATGTTCGGTTTATTCTCACGTGATCCATCCAAGAAAATGCGCACAAAATACGATAAATTGTTAGAGGATGCCATGCATGCTCAACGCCGTGGTGACATTAAGTCATATTCGATGTTAACCGCTGAAGCCGAGGCTTTATGGGAGCAAATAGAAAAGTTGCAACCAGAAAAGAGCCGAAGTAAATAAAATGTGATGAGTTTGTAAAGCGTGTTAAGCAGAGATGTATAGATGGTTACAAAGTGCTTATTAATAGAGCATTATACGCAACATTTATACTGTTTTGGAAAAAGACTTTTTCCTTTATTGGATTTATCTTTGTTTGTAGTCGCACTAATGTTCAACCTGTTTTTTACATCACACAAGAACAGGAACACACATATTATGAAATTCATTACAAAATTAGCAGCATCTGCTGTTTTACTTGGACTTGCTAGCCAAGCCAATGCAGCAGTTACATTAGTTAAAACAGACGACACTACTGTTACTTTAGGTGGTTATGTTAAAGCTGACCTACGTCACGTATCTGGTGATTTAGCTTACCGTGACTTTTGGATTGGTAACGCGCCGGCCGCCGTTGACACAGCACAAACTAAATTTAACGTTAAAGAGTCACGTTTACAGTTTAAAGTTCAACACGATGACGTCACTGGTGTAATCGAGTTAGATTTCTACGGTTCAGGTGGTAACGAAGTTATTTCTAACTCAACGAGTCCACGTATTCGTCATGCGTTCATCAAATATCAAGAGTGGACCATTGGTCAAACATGGTCAACCTTTATGCCGTTACACGCATTAGCAGAAACGCTTGATTTTGGTGGCCCACATGTCGGTGAAGCATTCATCCGTCAAAGCCAAATTCGTTATTCTAAAGGCGGCTGGTCATTTGCAGTTGAAAACCCTCAAACCTTCGGTAGCTCTGATGAAACTCAAGAATCTGTTCCAGATTTCATTGGTCGTTACGATCATAAAGGCTCTTGGGGTCAAATCTCTGTAGCCGGTTTATTACGTCAAGTAGACCAAAACGGTATTGATGAAACTTCTGCTGCAGCCAACATTGCTGGTAAGTTTTTACTCAGTGGCAAAGATGATATCCGCGTTCAACTAAACGTTGGAGAGTTTGGTCGTTATGCAGGTACTACCGTTGTTCCAGGTATCGCTACTAACCCAGACACCAATGAAGTTGAAGTAGAAAGCGGTATCGCTTACACCGTTTCTTACCGCCATTTCTGGAACGATGATACGCGTTCTACTGTGTTTTATGGTAACGGCCAGTCAGATTTATCAGACCATGACCGCTCACATTGGGGTGTTAACTTATTAACTAACATCACACCAAAACTTAAGTATGGTGTTGAACTTGGTGAATACAGTGTTGAAGATGCAGGCATCAACTTAAGCTCTGCTTACTTCCAATTATCTGCTCAGTTTGCTTTCTAAGCTAAACCTCTCGAACAGATAATATTAAGCAAAAACTGGAGCCCCAACCTGCTCCAGTTTTTTTATGCCTGTTTAAACCGTTCTTGTTTTTCTAAATACGCTGCGCGTAAATGCTCGATAAGTAGTTTTAACTTAGTATCTGGTGTGCGCATTTTGGGGTATACCGCATAGATACCTACTTTTTTAGCCGTAAACTCTGGCAGTAGTGCACGTAATTTACCCGATTGTAAATCGTCATAGACCAATGCTCTAGGTAGGTACGCCACACCTAAACCACCTAATACCGCTTGATATAACGCATTCAGATCATTGGCAATAAAGTTACCTTGAACTGTTTCGGAATATTCTCCCGCCGGCGAAAAAAACTGCCACTGATTAGGATGCGCTCCATCATATTTATACGTTAAGCAATTATGAAACTTCAGCTCATTACTACATTCTGGCACACCTTGCTGTTTTAGATATTGTGGCGTTGCGACAATTACCCAATGCGAATCAACTAAGCGTCGAGCAAGTAGGCTCGAATCTTCTAAATAACCAGTGCGGATTGCAAGATCATAGCCTTCTTCAATCAAATTGACAAAACGATCATCAATCATCATTTCCACTGTGACTTCTTTGTACTGACGACAAAATTCGGTTACCGCTGCTGTCAACGTTAATCGCGCTGAGACTGATGGCACCGTAATTTTAATTTTACCGCTAATCGAATCACTGTAACCCCATACGGCATCATGCGCTTCTTGTAAGGCTTCTTTTGCGATTTTAGCTTTGTGATATAGTGTTTTGCCGCCATCGGTTAAGCTCAGTTTACGCGTTGAGCGGTACAATAGCTGCATATTTAAGGCTTCTTCTAAACGCCCAATACGCTTCGAGACCACAGAGTTAGTCAACTCTAATTGCTGAGCGACCTTAGAAAAAGACCCCGCGTCAACGACTTGCACAAATAAAAACATATCATCAGCTTTCGCGTGTAACATACTTGCCCCTACTTATTTCTGCTTATTAATTCCATAATCAATATAATGCTATCGTGTATTATGTCAATAAAAGAAAAAGTTCTGTGCAGCTTTTAGCCTTATTTTTGTGCTAAATACAGCGTAAAGTTAGGATATATGATAAAAATATCAATGCATCTAGGAGCGCTTAATCATGTCATCTATGCCGATTATCACAAAAGGGTTTATCCAAGCCATTCGTACGATTTTACCCAAGACAGGTATCATTGAGGACATTTCGCGACGTCGAGCGCACGCCACGGATGCAAGTTTTTACCAGTTAATCCCACAGCTCGTATTACAAATCAGCTCTATCGAACAAATGCAGGCAGTCTTAAAGGCTAGCCATACCCATCACGTTAGCGTTACCTTTAGAGCAGCAGGGACCAGTTTATCTGGGCAAGCGGTAAGTAATTCAGTCTTGTTATTACTTGATAGTCATTGGCGCGGTCATGAGATCATCAATAATGGGGAACAAATCCGTCTTCAACCTGGGGTCATTGGCGCACAAGCCAATCAATATTTAGCGCCCTATCATCGCAAAATAGGTCCCGATCCGGCATCCATTAATACCTGTAAAATAGGAGGGATTGCAGCCAATAATGCCTCTGGTATGTGTTGTGGCGTGGCCAATAACACGTTTTACACACTAGCCGGCATGACCATTATTTTGGCTGATGGCACCTGTGTAGATACCAGCGACGCGAACAGCGTATCCGCATTTAATGCCTCACACGCTGAACTGTTACGCCAAATCAAAGACTTAGGTACAACCGTGCAAGGTGACGCTGAGTTAAGCGCGTTAATCGCCCATAAATACCGACTCAAAAATACCACCGGTTATGCCATCAATGCCTTAACCGACTATTCCGACCCCTTAGAGATCTTAGTGCACTTGATGGTAGGTTCAGAAGGTACATTGGGCTTTATTGCGGACATTACTTATAACACCGTGGTTGATCATCAACAACGATCCACCGGCTTATATTTGTTTGATACCCCGCAAATTGCGTGTCAGTTAGTAGATAAATTACGACAAACTTCTGTTGAAGCGGTTGAGCTATTAGATCAACGCGCTCTGGACTCAGTCAAAGGTAAACCGGGTTTACCCGATAGCTTTTGTGATCGTGACAAACGCTGTACCGCCTTATTGATCGAAACCGCTGCAAGTGATGCTCAGACGCTAGAGCAACAAATGACAGTAGTGGCTGAACTGGTTGCCGAGTTTGCCCCCATTGAAGCCATTGATATGAGTACCGATACTCAGCTCTGTCAGCAATTATGGGCAATCCGCAAAGCCACCTTCCCAGCGGTAGGCGCGGTGCGCGAAACAGGTACCAGTGTGATTATTGAGGATGTCTCTTTTCCATTAGCACAAATGGATCAAGGTGTGACTCGATTACAGGCATTATTTGATAAATATCATTACAGCGAAGCGTTGATCTTTGGCCATGCATTAGCGGGTAATTTACATTTTGTATTTACCCAAGCCTTTGACACACCAAATGAAATACAGCGTTACGATCATTTCATGCAAGACGTCGCACAATTAGTCGCGGTTGAATTTGGCGGGTCATTGAAAGCCGAACATGGTACTGGCCGCAATATGGCACCATTTGTCGAATTAGAATGGGGCTCGACCGCCTATCAAATCATGCGTCAAATTAAACAGATCATTGATCCTTACTGTATTTTAAATCCGGGCGTGATCCTCAATGATGATCCTCAATCACATATCAAACACCTTAAGCCCTTACCGCGTGCTAATGATATTGTGGATAAATGCATTGAATGCGGGTTCTGCGAACCGGTATGTCCATCTAAAGAACTGACCTTTACACCACGTCAACGAATTGCGATTTGGCGTCGTATCCAACAACTAGAAGATCTGGGTTATTTAATCGATGCTCAGCGTCAAGAACTTGCTCAATTGAAACACGACTACCAATATTATGGCATTGATACCTGCGCCGCTACGGGTTTATGTGCTGAGCGCTGTCCGGTTGGAATTAACACCGGAGATCTAATTAGAGAACTACGCGGTCAATCAACGACTCGGTTTGGTCACAGTATAGCCAAATTTTCAGCCGACCAGTTTGCCCCATTAGCGACAACCGTTAAGACCACATTAGGCATCGCCAGTAAGATCAGCAGTATAATTGGACCTGAATCAACGGATTACGTCGGTCGAATGATCCATCGTCTTTCCGCAAATACAATTCCATTATGGTTTGCCCGATATCCCCAAGCTGCAAAGCCATTACCCCAATTTATACCCAATGGCGCAGAACGCCCTAAAGTCGTCTATTTCCCTAGTTGTGCAACCCGCAACATGGGCGCCGATCCTAGCGCGACCGAGCAAAGAAGCCTGCCAGAAGTCGCCGTGTCATTATTTACTAAAGCAGGTTATGACATTGTTATGCCTGAAAAAGTAGAAGGATTATGTTGTGGAATGCCATTTAATTCAAAGGGCTTTGCTGATATAGCTCAGCGCAAAGGACAAGAATTACTTACCTCTTTAAAAACTATTTCTAAAGATGGCGCATACCCCATTGTGTTTGATACGAGTCCTTGCAAGTTACGCTTGGCAGAATTAGGACATGCATTACCCATTTTTGAAACCACACAATTTATAGCTAAATTTGCACTCGATAAGCTAACGATTACCCCAACTCAAGCACCCGTTGCCTTACATATTACTTGTAGCAGTCAAAAAATGGGAATTGCGGATGAGTTACGCCAAGTTGCGAACGCATGCGCGACCCAAGTAATCGAGCCTGAAGGTATTCAGTGTTGTGGTTTTGCTGGCGATAAAGGAATGACCTTACCGGAACTAAACGCCAGTGCATTATCCACTTTAAAAGCGCAAATCCCTAAGAATTGTAAGACTGGGTATAGTAATTCCCGTACTTGTGAGATCGGGTTATCTCAACATTCTGGGATCGACTATCAATCATTGCTGTGTTTGTTAGATGAGGTCAGTGCTTAGCTATGGTTATGTAAGCGCGTTGCTAGCGCGCTTTAGCTTTGTGTAATTATTTTAACAATCGTACTGTCATCGGAACGGCAAATTTTGCCCCGATTGAGGATGCAATTGCACCCATTAATGCAAACAGCATATTTAGCAACAAGACAACGGGTATTACTGCGGCACCAAAAATCATGAGTATCACAATGGTTAATACCAACATAGTGACACCCCAATTAATAGCCTCTTTGGCTTGCGACTGCACATAAGGCTCACTGCGCAGCATAAATGAAAATAACAACCCTGAAAAAATACCAAAGAAAATACTGCTAAGCCACATAACCATTGCAGAATTTTTAGCATCTTTGGATTCGGTCGCTACCGGCAGTTGCGAAATTTGAGAACTCGACATGAAATTATTCCTTTAATTATAAAACAAATTGTTCGACCACAGTATGTATCGACACTCAGAAGATAATTATAAACTAAGAAACTCGTTTTCACTGTAAAAAATACTAACGCTTTCGTACTGGTTTATACTGGGTTGCACAATAGCCTCTAGATACATCTTTGGAACGTAATGCGCCGTGCTTAGTCTTGCGCCCAGATACGCGTGCACGCCAGTTATTAAATGTTTTGCGCTTGATGCTCGCACGCATTAGCTTAATCACTTCCGCTTCTTTTAACCCATATAAAGCTTGAATAGCTTCAAAAGGGGTACGGTCTTCCCACGCCATTTCAATAATACGTGAACGTATTTCTTCATCCATTTTATCTTTGGGTAAACGCGCAACATCAGTTAAAATTTCATTATGTTTTGCCGATTCGTTGTGCGGCGTACGAGGTGTGTCTAACATACTTTTGCTCAGCAGTTAATTAACTAAGAATGGTTAATACGATGTATAATATAAAAAGTTTATTCCTGTCAATAAGATTTATTACTCAAACGATAATCATTAATAATCGTGAGTAATTCATTGGCTGCGATAGCATCAGACATCGCACGATGATGCCGTGTCATATCGATATTAAAGGCCGCTGTTAAGTTGGCTAATGAGTATGATTTTAATCCCGGCTTAGCTTTGCGCATTTCTCTCACTGTGCACAGCTTGGCACGACTAAAACGCCGTTCAATACGGGTAAACTCTTGTTTAATAAAGCCATAATCAAAATTCACATTGTGAGCCACAAAAACACAACCTTTGGTAAATTGCGCGACTTCATCGGCCACTTCAGCAAATATCGGGGCGTCTGCAACCATTTCATCGTCAATCCCGGTTAAAGCTGTAATATTGCGTGGAATTCGACATTGTGGATTGAGTAAGGTCTCATATTCCTCAATAATCTCCCCATTCACCACCTTGACCATGCCAATTTCAGTAATTTTATGTTGGGCCGCTCTCCCACCTGTCGTTTCAATATCCACAACAACATAAGGCTGCATCGGGTCAATGCCCCATTCAACAGTAGTAATCCCTACCTTCATACCGGCTTTAGTCAGCATGGTGATGGTTACCAATTGATTTTTGCGGACACTATCCCCTTGGGCTTTAATTTCTTCAAAATGAATACCTTGGTCAGTGAGCACTAACAAATCTGGAAAGCCATCACTATAAGCCGAATAATCCTGCGCCATCATTTTTAGTACGCGATTCAATGCCGCTATATCAACATGATCGACAAACAACAGTAAGCGTTGTAATAATTGTTTATGCCAACGAAAAATCCCGCTACCTTGACCATAATGCATTGTCGCTTGGCGGATCAAATGTTGTTTTAATCCTGCTCTTGTGGCACATTGCGTGAGCATCTGCTCCACTTGTTCGGTTGCACTCGTATATAGATTATTATGCCGAACGTGATACGGTCGCCAATCAAACTCAGTACCAATCGCAAATTCGGGCGCAAACAAAATCGGCCAAAATACCAATCCAAACACACTGCGCCACAATTCATTTTCGGTGCGCAACGCTCGAATACCTTGAGCTTGATAGTATTCAACTGAAGCGGCTTCAACGCGATGCTTATGCACTTCATCCAAGATCAAATGCCGAGCGCTATTGCGCAGCATATCAGTTAAGACACTGGTGCGTTTTTTATGATATTTGCGCGCTAAAAAATCTTCAGCAAACGCAAGCAAGTAAGAGTTATCAGGCGTATCAATAATCGCTTCAAGTTGGGCTTGAACACGCACTTTATCCCCGTATTGATAAGCTAGGCGAATAGCTTTTTCTTGGGCTTGCGGAAGTGTAGATGCAGCAAGAATATGTGCAACTCTTGTCCACTCCTCGCCGGCTTGTAGGCAATGTTTTCCCCATAACCACAAATACTCAGCTCGATGTTGCTCGGCAAGTTCTCCTTGTGCTTCAGGGCATTGCGCCAACGACTGCCATCGTGGTTCAAATTGCAGATTATGTTTAAGCACTTCTTTTATGCGTGCTAACTCAATCGCATAGACATACGTAGATAAAGCCTGATCGCGTGAACTAAAACGCGCTTGGGCTTGAGCGGCGCGTTTACGCGTGCGCATCACGCCTAAATCGCGCATCGAAAATTGATTCAACCTACTGCCGATATTGCCAAAAAACAAAAACAGTAAATAATCTAAAACGCCATCGACTTGCCGATAAATATATTGTTGGTAAATGTAATGCTCAGACACACTAATGAATGTTAAATGGGTCAACGCAAGTTCAACAATGGTGGCTTTATTTGCAGCTGCAGCCACTGAAGCACAGGTACAATCACTTAACAGCGTCACTAATTCAGGTTTAGTCAACCCCACTAACCAATTCTTAAAAGTGTGCTCAGGAATAGGGGTAAACCATGCATGTGTATGGCATTGCTGGACGCCGCGATGATGATCTGGGATCTCATCATAGGCTAATGAACTGACTTTGATACAGTTCACCTTGCGATTTAAACTGCGCACCAAAGTACATTGTACAGACAGCTCCGCAGTCGCAAATGTATGCATAAACGCCTGATGCTCAGGCGCTAGCAACTCACGACAAGCTTCATTTATGAATCCCAGGCATTCTTGAAAATGCTCAAGATAATAATAAGTTGGTAAATCTTTCATATTAATAGTGTATATTTATACAGCTTAATTGTAAAATATTGTCTGTATATTGTGTTTATTTATTCGTAAATAAATCCTTATGCCGACACTATGCGTATGACTTTATATAATAAATAGACCGACTGGAAGATCATGAGTTTAACTGAATCACAAACATTTGAATGCCCTTACTGTATGGTGATTAACGACATTGACATTGATCACGATAATGATTTAGGTCAGCAGCAAATTATCGATTGTCAAATCTGCTGCTCACCGATAGAGTTATTAATACAAGATTCTGGGTGGGGTATTGAGATTATAGCCAAACGCGACGACGAATAACCTCTCGCTGTGATTAACCCTGAATTCAATTTATCGCCGTTTACAACTAGTGATGATAACCAAAGACAAGGACACCAACATGCATTTTAATGCCTGTGATATCGACAAAATGGACACCCGTTACCGTGCTAATTTTATTAACACCTTATCGGGGTTTAAAAGTGCTAATTTAATCGGCTCGATAAACAAATCTGGTCAGCATAACTTAGCGATTGTCAGTTCAGTTTTTCATATCGGAGCTCATCCGCCGTTGATGGGGATGATCATGCGTCCTCACACAGTTCCGCGTGATACCTTACAAAACATTAAAGATACGGGTGTATACACGATCAACCACGTCAGTGTTAATCATGTTGCACAAGCACATCATACTTCAGCTCGCTTTGATGAAGGTGTAAGTGAATTTGAACAAGTTGGATTAACACCTTGGTTAAGCCCTACCCATCTTGCGCCATTCGTGGCAGAATCAAACATTAAGATTGCATTGGAAGTACAAGATATTCAATTGCTAGCGCTGAATCAAACCGAATTAGTGATTGGCCAAGTTGCTGAGGTAATTGTGGATGAAACTGCAATTTCAGTCGATGGCTACATTGATATTGAACAGCTCAACAGTGCTGCCATCTCAGGATTAGACAGTTACCATGCTACATCACGAATTGCACGTTATGGTTACGCCAAACCGGATGAGCCCCTGAATATAATTAACACAATAAAAAATTAAGCGTGCATATGGAAACCAACATTGACCCTAATTTTGATCAATTACTTATTATCTGTGGGATAATTTGTGTCATTGTCATTGCCTTTGTATTGTTTATGATCAAGTTTCCAGACTCTGATAACGAGTATACTGATAATATTGATGATGTGTCCGATGCTAGATTGGCACATAAAGATTCCATGAAAACCGATAAAAAAGGTCATTCATGCGAAGACGAAAAAATTTAATCACCCTACGCTTTTTAGAATTAGTAATTGAGTACAACAAGGAAATATAGAATGAAAGATATTAAACGTCGTGATTTTTTAAAATTATCTGGTGGCGCATTAATTGGTATGACACTAGGCTCAGTCTCATTGCGAGCAAGCGCTGAACAGTTAAACCCTGCAGATCCTACCGCAGCAGCATTAAAGTACACCCATGTATCATCCGTAGAAGGTGCATATTGTGAAGGTTGTGCATTTATTCAAGGTGAAGCTGGTAAAGATTGGCGCCCATGTGCGATCTTCCCAGGAAAAGAAGTTGCCGCGAAAGGCTGGTGTAGCGCTTATTCCAAAAAATAAGCCATTTTAAGCAGTCATGCTTTATCATACAGCGAGTAGGCAGATTTTCTATCTCCTACTCGTTTTTGATTGTGCCCTCTCGTTCTGGTTCAAGAAAACGTTATATAAGCTTTACAATGTCATTTAATTATTCCTAAAAATTATAATCAATAGGGGCCCCAACATGCGTGTTTTTAAACTTTGCTTAATTTTACTATGTCTGAATATATCAACTTTTCCGGTATTGGCTTCAATAGACGAGACACCTAACCCTATACCTGAATTAACACAAAGTATTACCGAACACAGTGGCACGTTTAACGGCAAGAAAATCACCTATTCCGTGCATGCAGGCGATCATTTTTTGTATGATGACAAACACGCACCAAAAGCCAACATCTACTCCACGGCTTACTTCGCCAATTCTAAAAAAGGCAAGGCTGATCCAACGCGTCCCCTATTGTTTATCTTTAACGGTGGCCCAGGTTCGTCCAGTGTGTGGCTGCATATGGGGGTCTTTGGTCCTAAACGAGTTGATTTACCCAGTGATGGTGAAGCAGTCGGTGCGCCTCCTTATAAGTTAGAGCACAACGCGTTAAGTCTGATCGATATCGCCGATATGGTGTTCATTGATCCCGTCGGTACGGGTTATTCTCATCCCTTAGGCAAGTATGACGGCAGTGCATTTTGGGGCGTTAAAGAAGATGCACAAATCATGGCAGAGTTCGTCCGTGCATTTACTCGCAAACATAATTTGTTCAACCGCCCGAAATACTTAGTGGGCGAAAGCTACGGAACGACACGAGCAGGAGCAATGGTCAAGGAACTGCAAGAAGGTTGGGGCACAACTGATTTGTCAGGTGTCATGCTAATTTCTTCTATTGTGGATTTTCAAACGGGTGATTTTAAAGAAGGCAATGATCTGCCATATATCACATTTTTACCTACCTATGCCGCAACAGCTTGGTATCACAATGTCATTGACCGTTCACGTTTTCCTAATTTACCTGCGTTTTTAGATGCCGTACGTGACTTCGCTTTAGGTGAATACGCAACGGTGTTACTCAAAGGAAATTTAGCCACTGATGAAGAACGCTCCTCAGTATTAGCTCAACTACATGCGATGACCGGACTATCCACCGCCTTTTTACAACGCGCTAATTTACGCATTAATGAATTTTATTTCATGAAAGAACTACTGCGTGACAAAGGGATCAGTGTCGGTCGCTTAGATAGCCGTTACGTTGGTAAAGAGGGCGATTTAAACGCAGATCGGTTTGAAGCTGACCCCTCGGGATATGCCATTGATGGCGCCTATACTGCCCTAGTAAATCAATACATGCGCGATGAGCTTAACGTTAATCGTGATGTGCGCTATCAGATTTTGAGCGGCAAAGTGTTTGGGGCATGGAATTGGTTATATGAAAGTAATGCCCGTAGCCAAGGCTTTTTGAATGTTACGCCATTTATCGCCAAAGCGATGCGTCAAAATAAAGATTTTCGCGTATTTGTGGGCAATGGTTATTATGATCTGGCGACACCATTTTTTGCGACTGAGCACTCAATGAATCATAATGGGATAGATGCGTCACGTGTCACCATGAAATACTATGAAGCGGGTCACATGATGTATATTCATAAACCGTCTTTACAAGCGCTTGTCGCTGATATCCGTACTTTTTTACAGGAACAATAACTTGGCTTATATCCAACTCAAAATCAATATGGTCGCCGATCATGTACAAGCCTTAGGTGATATGCTCACTGGTAATGGCGCACAAGCAGTAACCTATGTTGATGCCAAAGACACCCCGTTGTTTGAAATGCATCCAGGCGAAGAATTATTATGGCCAGATACACAAGTCATCGGATTATTTTCTGCTAGTGATGATATGCAGGCGATTATTGATCGTTTAGCCAAGTCCAAATTACTCCAAGATGAATTTGTCTATGTGCTAGACCCACTCGAAGATAAAGATTGGGAGCGTGAATGGATGGATAATTTCCACGCGATGCAATTTGGTACGCGTTTGTGGGTATGTCCTTCCTGGCGCGAAATTCCAGAACCTGAGGCCGTTAACGTGATGCTTGACCCAGGACTCGCATTTGGCACAGGAACACATGCTACGACGGCATTGTGCTTACGTTGGTTGGATAGCCTAGATTTAAACAACAAACGCGTCGTTGATTTTGGCTGTGGCAGTGGCATCCTAGGGATCGCAGCATTAAAATTAGGCGCAACCGATTTATTAGCGTTGGATATTGATCCTCAAGCATTGGTCACTACGACAGAAAATGCAGAGCGCAACAACGTTGTAGACCGTCTTCGTGTCACCCTACCACAAGATAAACCTGAATATGAAGCCGATATCGTCTTAGCAAATATCCTTGCAGCACCGTTACGTGAGCTGCGCGAAGTCATTAGTAGTTATTGTCTTTCAGGTGGAAAAATTATTCTCTCAGGCATCCTAATTGAGCAAGCTCAAGCCATTGCCGACCTCTACACAGCAGACTTTACCATTGATGCTATTGTCGAGGAGGGTGATTGGGCAAGTATCTCTGGAACAAAGCGATAATTATTGTCAAGCAAAAAAATACCAATTTGATTAAAAAATAGTCTTTTCAAATGCGCAAAAAAGGCGTAATATTGCGCTCCCCTGACGGATCTTAGGTTATTAATTGCACAATGTGGATGTTTTTTATTCGTATTTGATGATATATTCTGTTTTGTCTTTCGTGTGTGAGGTAGTGGTTGAATTCAACAATTCGTATCGGTCCCCACATGCTGGAGAACAACTTAATGCTCGCGCCAATGGCGGGTGTGACAGATAGACCTTTCAGGCAAATGTGCAAACAGATGGGTGCTGGTTTAGTGGTTTCCGAGATGCTCTCGAGTAACCCTAAAGTATGGCACACTGAAAAATCTAAAATGCGCATGGATCACACTGGCGAACATGGAATTCGTTCTGTCCAAATAGCGGGGTCTGACCCCTCCCTCATGGCTGAGGCTGCACAATTTAATGTCAGTAACGGTGCGCAAATCATCGATATCAACATGGGTTGTCCAGCAAAAAAAGTAAATAAAAAATTGGCAGGCTCTGCATTACTGCAATTCCCGACACTCGTTGAAGAAATTCTCGACGCTGTCGTTAACAGTGTAGAAGTTCCCGTCACATTAAAAATACGTACTGGCTGGGACGTTGATAATAGAAATGGGGTGCAAATTGCGAAACTTGCACAACAATACAATATTCAATCCTTAGCTGTTCACGGTCGAACGAAAGCGTGTATGTATAGAGGTAACGCCGAATATGACACCATCCGCGCCATCAAACGCGCAGTGGATATTCCGGTGATAGCCAATGGTGATATTACGTCACCAGAAACAGCGCAACACGTATTGCAACACACAGGTGCAGATGGATTAATGATAGGACGCGGCGCTCAAGGTAATCCTTGGATATTCCGCGAGATACTACATTTTTTTGCTACCGGTGAACGAATGCCAGAACCTTCGCTGTCAGAGCAGTGCACGGTCATGTTAGAGCATGTCGCTAACGTCCATGAATTTTATGGCGGGATTAGCGGAGTCAGAATCGCTCGTAAGCATGTTGGTTGGTATATCGCTAAATATGATCAAGGAAGAGAATTTCGTGGACACTTCAATGCGATCGATGATGCTGCAGAGCAGCTCAATGCATTAGAAATGTTCTACTTACGACTTAGAAAGAACATGATTTCTTCAGTCGCCTAATTTTCTTAAAAAAAGAGCAGTATTTATGTTTGATCAAAATGCATCATCACCCTTTACAACTATCGTTACTACACCTGCACAAACAACTGCACAAAAGCCGTTGCGTGAGTCGGTTAAACAAGCAGTAAATAAATACTTAAAGCAGTTAGAAAACACCAACATTGAAACTCTTTATGACATGGTATTGAGTGAAGTTGAAGCGCCATTATTAGAAGAAGTCATGACCTATACGCGCGGCAACCAAACCAAAGCAGCCAACATGATGGGTATCAACCGTGGTACCTTACGTAAGAAATTAAAGCAATACGGCATGAGCTAATATTGCTGGGGCTCGCCCCACTAAAGAGCACCGTTAAGGTGCTTTTTTCGTTTTACCGATTCGGTTATTTTTTCACTTTGCACCCACTATAAGATGATAATTATGTCTACTACTTCTCCCATTCGCCGCGCGTTACTAAGCGTATCTGATAAAACTGGCATCGTTGAATTTGCAACGGCATTAGTCGCTCAAGATGTTGAGTTACTCTCTACTGGCGGTACTGCTAAATTACTTGCAGAAGCCGGTTTACCCGTTATTGAAGTATCTCAATATACTGGTCACCCTGAAATTATGGATGGACGAGTTAAAACATTACACCCGAAAATTCATGGCGGTATATTAGCGCGTCGTGGTAAAGACGATGCAGTCATGGCAGAAAACAACATACAGGGTATTGATTTAGTAGTTGTGAACTTATACCCATTCGCAGCGACCGTTGCAAATCCAGATTGTTCATTGGCTGATGCGATTGAAAACATCGATATCGGTGGTCCAACAATGGTGCGTGCTGCAGCCAAAAATCATAACGATGTAACGATTGTAGTGAACGCAAATGACTATGGTCATGTGTTACAACAAATGTCTGATAACAATGGCGCAGTTGATCATGCCACCCGTTTTGATTTAGCTATTAAAGCATTTGAACACACAGCAGAGTATGATGGCATGATTGCTAACTATTTTGGGGCGCGTTTAGAGTCCACGGATTGCGCCACAGATTGTGAACACGATCACAGTGAGTTCCCACGTACTTACAATATCCAAGTCAGCAAAAAACAAGATTTACGCTACGGCGAGAATTCACATCAATCTGCTGCATTTTATGTTGAAAATGATATTCAAGAAGCATCAGTCGCCACAGCAGAACAATTGCAAGGTAAAGAATTATCGTTTAACAACATCGCAGATACTGATTCAGCGTTAGAGTGTGTTAAAGAGTTCGCTGAGCCGGCCTGTGTTATCGTAAAACATGCTAATCCTTGTGGTGTCGCTTTAGGTGATGATATTTTAATGGCATATAACCGCGCTTATCAAACTGATCCAACATCAGCATTTGGTGGCATTATCGCGTTTAACCGTGAACTAGATGAAGCGACAGCCCAAGCAATTATTGACCGTCAATTTGTCGAGGTGATTATTGCACCATCCATCAGTGCCGCTGCGCAAACTGTCTTATCTGACAAGCAAAATGTTCGTGTATTAGCATGCGGTGATTGGCAAGGTCAGCTGACTGACGGGTATGATTTTAAACGCGTCAACGGTGGCCTATTAATTCAAGAACGTGATTTTGGTATGGTTGAGTTAGATGATTTAACGGTTGTCAGCAAAGTTCAGCCAACAGCAGAACAGCTACAAGACTTGCTATTTACGTGGAAAGTCGCTAAATATGTTAAATCAAATGCGATTGTATATTGCAAAAATGGCATGACCATTGGTGTGGGTGCAGGGCAAATGAGTCGTGTATACTCTGCTAAAATTGCGGGTATCAAAGCAGCAGACGAAGGGTTAGTTGTCGAAGGTAGTGTGATGGCATCCGATGCATTCTTCCCATTCCGTGATGGTATTGATGCCGCAGCCGCCGCTGGTATTAGCGCGATTATTCAACCAGGTGGTTCAATGCGCGATCAAGAAGTCATTGATGCCGCTGATGAAGCAGGTATAGCAATGGTCTTTACTGGTATGCGTCATTTCCGCCACTAAGGCTAGACAGACAAATTTAGGAATTTATTATGCAAGTATTAATCATTGGTAATGGTGGCAGAGAGCACGCACTCGCGTGGAAAGCCGCCCAATGCCAAGATGTAAGCAAAGTATTCGTCGCACCTGGAAACGCTGGCACTGCGCATGAAGCAAATTTAGAAAACGTGGATATCAGTGTGGGTGACATTGCCGGTTTAGTTAAATTTGCACAAGACAACGCGATTGAATTAACGATTGTCGGTCCTGAAGCACCGTTAGTTGACGGTGTGGTAGATGCATTTACTGCTGCCGGTTTACCTTGTTTTGGTCCGACCGCTGCGGCTGCTCAACTAGAAGGTTCTAAAGCGTTTACTAAAGACTTTTTAGCGCGCCATCAGATCCCAACCGGTGACTATGAAAACTTCACTGAAATCGAACCCGCTTTAGCGTATGTTCGTGAAAAAGGGGCACCGATTGTCATCAAAGCCGATGGCTTGGCAGCTGGTAAAGGCGTCATTGTAGCAATGACGTTAACTGAAGCTGAAGATGCAATCAAAGATATGCTTGCTGGCAATGCGTTTGGTGCAGCGGGCAGCCGTGTCGTCGTTGAAGAGTTCTTAGACGGTGAAGAAGCTAGCTTTATCGTCATGGTTGACGGCAAAAACATCGCGTCTTTTGCGACTTCTCAAGATCATAAACGTGTGGGTGATGGTGATACCGGTCTAAATACTGGCGGTATGGGCGCTTATTCTCCCGCACCGGTTGTCACACCAGAAATACATGCACGTGTAATGGCCGAAGTCATCGAACCAACTGTGTCGGGTATGGCAGCAGAAGGCAATGATTATACTGGTTTCTTGTATGCCGGTCTGATGATCATGGCAGATGGCACACCAAAAGTCATCGAATACAATTGTCGCTTTGGTGATCCAGAGACTCAGCCAATTATGTTACGTTTACAATCTGATTTAGTGGCGTTATGCTTAGCAGCAACTAAAGGTGAATTAGCCGACACCGTGATTGAGTTTGATGCACGTCCAGCTGTCGGGGTTGTACTTGCTGCCGGCGGTTACCCTGGTGATTATGCCAAAGGTACCGTCATACATGGTCTCGGTGCGGGTGAATCAGCCACAGCCAAAGTATTCCATGCTGGCACAACGACCAATTCTGAAGGTCAGGTTGTGACTGCTGGCGGGCGTGTATTATGCGCCACGGCAATGGGTGATACGGTCACTGAAGCACAACAAGCGGCGTACACCTTAGCCAAAGAAATCACCTGGGATGGCATGTTCCATCGCAACGATATTGCCTATCGCGCCATTGCCAGAGAAAACCAATAGGAATTAAACATGTCAGCTAAACATCCCATTATTGCAATTACGGGTTCATCGGGTGCCGGTACGACTACCACCACCAATGCTATTCGTCATATTTTTCGCAATTTGAATGTTAATGCTGCTGGGGTTAGCGGTGATAGTTTTCACCGTTACACCCGTCCTGAAATGGAACTCGAAATCCGTAAAGCACAAGAACAAGGTAAACATATTAGTTACTTTGGTCCGATTGCCAATGATTTCGAGTTACTCGAAAACCTATTTACTGAATACGGCAAAGCTGGTAGCGGTCAGTACCGTCAGTATTTGCATACCTTTGATGAAGCCGTGCCGTTTAATCAAATGCCCGGTACATTTACCCCGTGGCAGGATCTGCCCAAAGGCACCGACTTATTATTTTACGAAGGTCTACATGGCGGGATCTCAACCGAAGACCATGATGTGGCCAAGCATGTTGATTTGTTAGTCGGCATGGTACCTATTGTAAATTTAGAATGGATCCAAAAAATCGTTCGTGACACGACTGATCGTGGCCATAGTCGCGAAGCCGTAATGAGTAGCATCGTGCGCTCATTGGATGATTATTTTCAATATATCACACCACAGTTTTCACAAACCCATGTGAATTTTCAACGTGTACCTACCGTCGATACATCTAATCCTTTTAGTGCTCGTGAAATTCCCACCCAAGATGAAAGTTTTGTTGTGGTGCGTTTTCGCCGTGAAATGACCAATGTCGATTATCCATTTTTATTAAAAATGATTGATGGCGCCTTCATGTCACGCGTTAATACGATTGTCGTGCCCGGTGGTAAAATGGGTCTAGCGATGGAATTGATCCTCACCCCTCTAATAAAAGATATCTTAGAAGCTAAGCGCCGAGCCAGTATTCAAATGGATTGGGTTCAAGACAATTAATCACGAGTCGCTTGCTGCTATTAAGTGTCATTTGTAGTGCTTTGACAAACTTTGTAACATCATCCTAGCCCTAAATTAGCAAAATATATTGGCTTTTTAGTCACTTACTTTATAGTGTTAAGACAGTTTAGTTTTGGAGTACAGGTGAATGGGTCAGGAAACCTCAAAAATTCTCGTTGTTGATGATGACATGCGCTTGCGTAGTTTATTGGAACGTTATCTAGTAGAGCAAGGCTTTCAAGTCCGGTCCGCAGCCAATGCAGAGCAGATGGATCGCTTACTTGAGCGCGAAAACTTTCATTTATTAGTCCTTGATTTAATGCTCCCTGGTGAAGATGGATTATCGATTTGTCGTCGCCTCCGACAAAAAGAAAACGAAATCCCGATCATCATGCTCACCGCCAAAGGCGATGAAGTCGACCGAATTATCGGCCTTGAAATGGGCGCGGATGATTACTTACCCAAGCCATTTAACCCTAGAGAGCTGTTAGCACGTGCTAAAGCCGTGTTGCGCCGTAAGTCTGTTGAAGCCCCTGGTGCGCCGGCACAAGCTGAGCAAATTATTGAATTTGCCACTTACCGACTCAATCTCGCCACCCGAGAAATGTCCACCAATGGCAAGCCAATGACATTGACTAGTGGCGAATTTGCAGTGTTAAAATCCCTTGTGACGCATCCCCGTGAACCGTTATCACGTGATAAGTTGATGAACCTCGCCCGTGGACGCGATTATGGCGCACTTGAACGCAGTATTGATGTGCAAGTGTCCCGCTTACGCCGCATGCTAGAACAAGATCCGACGAATCCGCGTTACATCCAAACGGTATGGGGATTAGGTTATGTCTTTGTTCCAGATGGTACAGATGTTAGTTAATACTTGCATCTGTGCGTGTTTTGCCTGCAACACACTAAAGCAAAATTAATCACTATGTCATTACTCCCTAAAAGTGCATTTGCCCAAACGGTACTATTAATTGGTGCGTTGCTGCTCGTCAACCAAGTTGTTTCCTACTTGTCGGTGACCTATTATTTTATTCAACCTAGTTATCAACAAATAAACTCATTGGTCGCCACTCAAGTCGATACATTATTTGATCAGGACATCATCAGTGACGATCAACGCCGTCAGCAATTTTCAGCTCGTACAGGGATTCAATTTTTAGCGCCACAAGAAGCCATCATCGCTGGGTTAAATGATGCGACGTATTATCGTTTTATGTCCAGTCAGATTGCTAGTCAACTGGGTGGTGATACCGAAGTCCGACTCAGCACCCAAATGCCGTACCGCATTTGGATCAATCCGCCACAAAATCCGAATATATGGATCGTCTTTCCCATGCCTGGTGTGGGTGAAACCAATTTTTCGCCCCTAACCATCATATTGTTAGTGATTGGTATTTTGAGCGTCATTGGTGGATATGTGTTTGTGCTGCGAATGACACGGCCGCTGCGCGCATTACAAATTGCCGCTAAACAAGTTGGCCAAGGTGAATTTCCAGAACCCTTAGCGCCTAAAGGTGCGACCGAAATGCAAGCGGTGACACAGGCGTTTAACCAAATGGCTAACAGTATCAAACGCTTGGAACAAGATCGTAATCTAATGACGGCAGGGATATCACATGACCTTCGTACACCATTAACACGTATTCGCTTGGCGACAGAAATGATGGATGAAAAACATGATTGGGTTAAAGAAGGGATCGTACAAGATATTGAAGATATGAACGATATTATTGATCAGTTTATCGATTACGCCCGCCATGATCGTGAAGAACAACGTGAACAATGTAATCTTAATAAAATAGTCGAAGACGTGGTGCAAGCTAGGCACTTTGATGATAATCATACCATTGCACAAAAGCTAACCCCTATTCCCGATATCGCGCTGCGCCGAATTGCCATTAAACGTGTACTCGATAATTTAATTGAGAATGCGTTTCGCTATGGGTCTGATCATATAGAAATTCATACCAAGGCATTATTTAAAGAAAAGCAAATTGTGTGTCAGATCCGGGATTTTGGCGCAGGCATTGAACCTGAACAACTTCCATCACTATTAAAACCGTTTACGCAAGGTGACAGCGCGCGCGGAAGTTCAGGCTCTGGTTTAGGGCTGGCGATAATTAAGCGTATTATTGATATGCACCATGGTCAGGTGAGTTTTACTAATCATCCTGACGGTGGGCTGGTGGTCGAGTTCAGATTACCGATGTAATTGGTGTTACCCCCTATTGATAAGGGGGTATGACTCGTTATTGTTGAGTTGGACTGGCATCAGGATCGAATCCAGAGTGAATTGTTTCAACATCAAGTGCATCAAAACGGTACTCTTTATTACAAAATTGACAATGCATTTTAATATCACCATCTTCTTCGACAATCTTAAGTAATTCTGTTTTATCTATATGCTGTAAGGCAATTATCGTGTTTTCACGCGAGCAATGACATTCAAATTTAACCGCAGCAGGCGTAAACACTTCAACTTCTTCTTGATGATACAAGCGATACATCACATCGGTCGCTTCTAAACTAAATAATTCTTCGGCTTTAAGCGTATCAGTTAACGCGGCAATATGGGCAAAATCAGTGGATTCGGCAACATTGGTCGCCTCGCTACTGGTTGGTAAAATTTGCAATAATGTCCCGCCAGCCATTGGGTTTTCACCTTGCTGAGCAAACAATCTGACTTGCGTCATTAGCTGCTCCGACTGTAAAAAATATTGTTCGATACAGCCCGCTAAACTCGGTTGTTCCAGTCCGACAATCCCTTGATAACGCTCACCTTCTTGTGGCGTAATGGTAATGACCAAATACCCTTTATCGAATAACGCTGAAAAGTCTTCAGGCAGTTCAGTGACCGTTTCATCCCAACGTGCTACACCACGTAACTTCAGATCATGGGTACCATTAACTACTGCGTATTTGATGATCCCTTCAGATTGGATTTGCAGGCCAATTTCACCTTCAAACTTCAATGTTGCGTTAAGTAACGTTGTCGCCGCCATTAACTCACCGAGCAACGTTTGAATGATCGGAGGATAAGTATAAGAACTTAGAATATCGCGGTAAGTATCTTGTAATTGAACTAACTCACCTCGCACATTGGCTTGGTTAAACAAAAAACGCTGAACTTGATCAACACTTGCAATCCCAGACATAGATACTCTTCTCTTGTTGTAATATTTAGTCGTATAACTAAATTATTGGTGTTTTAAATGAATGATTTGGCGACGTTGCTTTTTATCCGGTTTGGTGTCCGGTTTAGGGCTATGAAACGCCGATAGTTTTCTTGCTTCTGCGTTTTTTTCACGCTTAGCGATACTTTCCGCCGTTTCGGTATACATCCCAAGAACCATTGGAGCAGCCCGGCGTTTATCAAAAATTTCAGTAATGACCAGCTCTTTGCTATCAAACCCAGCAGGTACTTTTAGGGTGGCATTTAACTCAACCGTTTTGCTCGGTTTAGTGCGCTGTCCATTATAATGTATTTTACCTGCCTGCACAGCTTCACGCGCATTTGCTCGAGTTTTGAACAGTCTTGCTGCCCATAGCCACTTGTCGATCCGAACGTTTTCCATAATTTACACACTTATTGGTATTTTAAGACATAAATAGTTAACATAGTGTCTGTATATTTTACCCTATTCAGCGTATATTCATACAGCCAATTAGATACTAGCTCTACAAAATTGCATTTTTAATTTTACAACAAGAATAATGATAACTAATCACACCGCAATTAACGCGTTACTCAACGCTATCAAACAACCTAAGAACAAGGCTTTACTCAAGTCCTTGATGCTTTTGTTATTAATTATTTATATCTTATTTACATTGGCAAATATGTTTTGGCAGTTTGTCCCAGCGCCTGCGTCACCTAAAATTCCAATGCAAATCTCGCAGCAACAATCACAAACTAATAACAGCACCGGTAATGTCCAAGATTTAATCGCAGTCAATATCTTTGGTAAAGCCAAAGCTGTCTCTGTTCAACCTGTTAGTACCGTGACCAATGCCCCTGAAACAAAATTAAGTTTAACCCTCACAGGTGTCGTCGCCTCTACCACCGAAGAAGATGGTGCCGCTATTATCTCTAATCGTAATACCCAAAGTACTTATGGCATTGGCGAAAAAATCGAAGGAACGCAAGCCATCTTAAGCCGCGTTTTTGCAGACCGTGTTATTATCAGTAATCGCGGTGCAAAAGAAACCCTCATGCTAGATGGTATCGATTTTTCTAAAATATCGTCCCAAGTAGACGCACCCGATAGCAACGCAGTATTTTTACCTGCCAACCAAACCATTCCCAAGAATATCGTCAAAACAGTCGCTGAGGGGCCTAGCCTAGAAAGCATCGCACAATTACGCGACAAACCTGAAAAATTTATCGATTTTATTAATGTCGCCCCCGTTCGAAATGATGGCGAACTACAAGGCTACAAAGTATCGCCTGGCAAAGATGCCGCGTTATTCAATGAAACAGGATTACAGACCGGTGATGTCATTACCTATATCAACGGCTTAGATTTAACCCAACCGCGAGAGGCGGTAGAAGCAATGCAATCACTCCGAGAATCAGATAGCTTGGAAATATCAGTGTTGCGTAACGATCAACCCATGACATTGTCGTTATCTTTACCCTAACGACAATGCAATTTCGGTGAATTATTCACAAGGTACTATGTCTATGTTTTCAAACCTGGTTTCTCAAGTTAAAACCATTTCAGTCGCAACCGTAATGACCGTGGCCATTGTGGTTGCTGCAATCCCTGTGACAACCACGTCTTTTGCTGTGCTCGCAGCACAATATTCACCGAACTTTAAAAATACCGATATCAATGAATTTATTGCGATTGTCGGTAAAAACCTTCAACGCACCATTATCGTAGACCCAAATGTACGAGGCAAAATTTCAGTCCGCAGTTATGATTTATTAGATGAAGAACAATATTATCAATTCTTTTTAAACGTTCTACAAGTCTATGATTTTGCAGTCATTGAGATGCCTAGTGGTATTTTAAAAGTTATTCGTTCCAAAGATGCCAAAAGTTCTAATTTGCCCGTGGTCGAAGGTAATATTCAGAATGGCGATGAGATGATCACGCGCGTGATCCCCGTCTATAACGTTCCGGTTCGTGAATTAACGCCATTATTGAGACAACTCAATGACAGCGCCGGCGGCGGTAATGTCGTGAGTCATGATGCATCCAACGTGATGATGCTAACCGGTCGAGCAGCCGTGATTAACCGCCTAGTTGAAATCATCGAACGCGTCGATAGAGCAGGCGATGAAGAAGTCGAAATTATCAAACTTAAATTCGCCTCAGCATCTGAAATGGTGCGCATTATTGATAGTATTAATAAATCCCAAGGTAAAGCTGCTGCCAATACCGGTAAATCAGAACCTCGTGTTGTTGCCGACGACCGCACCAATTCGGTTATCGTCAGTGGTGATGTCAAAGCACGTCAACGTCTGATTAACCTGATCACACGCATGGATCAAGAATTAGAAACCAGCGGTAACACCCGCGTTATATTTCTTAACTATGCCAAAGCCGATGATTTGGTCAAAGTCTTAAAAGGTGTATCAGAAAGTATTCAAGCCGAAGAAAAAGGTGGCACCAGCTCTCGCTCTAAATCAAGCTCGGGTCGTGAAGTCAGCATTGATGCCCACGAAGATTCCAACTCACTCGTCATTACCGCTGAACCAGATATGATGCGTTCATTAGAAGAAGTGATTCGCCAATTAGATGTGCGTCGTGCTCAGGTACAAGTAGAAGCGATTATTGTTGAAGTCTTTGAAGGTGATGGCACAACCTTGGGTGTTCAATTGGTTTCTGAAGAAGGTGGTGGTACACAATTTACCAACGGCGTTGTCGGTGTCGGCTCTTTAGGCGTGGCATTACGTCAAGCTGAAGACAAAATATCGACTGTCACGACCTCGGCTAATGATGGTAGCCCAATTGAAACGACGGATACTACCCCTGGTGATTTTACTGCACTTGCTACTTTGTTAGGTGGTGCTAATGGGATGATTGCTGGGATTATCCAAAATGGTTGGGGCGCAGTAGTGCAAGCGGTATCCACCGATACCAATTCAAATATCTTAGCTACACCACATTTAACCACCATGGATAATGAAGAAGCATTCTTTATTGTCGGACAAGAAGTACCGATTATTACAGGTACCTCTACCGGTTCTAACAACTCCAATCCATTCCAAACGGTCGAGCGTCAAGAAGTAGGGATCAAACTCAAGGTCACCCCACAAATTAACGAAGGTGATGCCGTTCAATTACTGATCGAACAAGAAGTATCGAGTGTTTCTGGTGCGACTTCGGTGGATATTTCAATTAACAAGCGTGAAATCAAAACCACCGTCATCGTCGATGATGGCGGCACGATTGTCTTAGGTGGATTAATTGATGAAGATGTGCAAGAAAGTGTCTCGAAGGTGCCAATCTTAGGCGATGTTCCTTTCTTAGGGCATTTATTCAAAACGACCACGTCGAGCAAACGTAAGCGTAATTTGATGGTGTTTTTACGTCCGACGATTGTCCGTGACGGCGTAACCATGAACAAAATGTCACACCGTAAATACAACTACATCCGTGCCGAACAACTTAAGCGTCAAGCAGATGGTATTCCGTTAATGCCTAATTCTCAAGGCCCTAGCCTACCAGAGTGGAATGATGCATTGAGCTTACCACCATCATTTGAAGATTACTTGATGGAAAAAGACAAGCAAGCGAACGATAACGACTAAGGGTGACCAATGGATATTAGCTTTAGTTTTGCCAAACGTCATCAAATCTTATTAGATCCGGTGACGCCTACGGTTTTTTATACACAAGAAACCGCGCTTGAGGTGTTTGCTGAAGTGCGTCGCGCTTTTGGGAGCGGTTTTGCGTTGGAACAAGTGCCAACCGATAAATTTGAAACGTTACTCACGTCTTTTTATCAACGAGATTCTTCTGAAGCAAAACAACTAATGGAAGACTTAGGCAATGAAAGTGACTTGTTTGCGCTGGCTGAAGAACTTCCTGATACCGAAGATCTTCTCGATAGCGAAGATGATGCGCCCATTATCAAACTCATCAACGCGATGCTCGGTGAAGCGATCAAAGAAGGCGCCTCTGATATTCATATCGAGACATTTGAAAATCAACTTGTTGTTCGTTTTCGAGTAGATGGGGTTTTACGTGAAATTTTACGTCCCAATCGTAAAATGTCCTCGATGCTTGTCTCGCGTATTAAAGTCATGGCTAAACTCGATATCGCTGAAAAGCGCATTCCTCAAGACGGTCGAATTTCACTAAAAATCGCTGGTCGTGCGGTAGATGTGCGTGTTTCGACGATGCCATCGAGCCATGGTGAGCGCGTCGTATTGCGATTATTAGACAAAAATAACGTGAGATTAAACCTTGAAGATCTGGGTATGACAGCAGCCAATCGTACTATTTTCTCTGACTTGATCCGCAAGCCTCATGGCATCATTTTGGTTACTGGTCCAACGGGTTCAGGTAAATCCACCACCTTGTATGCAGGATTAAGTGAAATCAATTCCAAAGACCGTAATATTTTAACCGTTGAAGATCCCATTGAATTTGATCTGCAAGGGATTGGTCAAACCCAAGTCAACACGCGTGTCGATATGACATTTGCGCGCGGGCTTCGTGCTATTCTAAGGCAAGATCCTGATGTAGTCATGATCGGTGAAATCCGCGATTGTGAAACAGCAGAAATTGCAGTACAAGCGAGTTTAACCGGCCACCTAGTGTTATCCACTCTACACACCAATACCGCTGCTGGCGCCATTACGCGCTTAGAAGATATGGGCATTGAACCGTTTTTATTATCATCGAGCTTACTCGCAGTATTATCACAACGCCTAGTCCGTACCTTATGCATAGACTGTAAAATCCCACATGAAGCGACTCCCTCTGAGTGTGAAGTACTGGGATTAACGACGCCGCAAATCATTTATTCTCCAGGTGATTGTATTACTTGCAACCATACAGGCTATCGTGGCAGAACGGGTATTCATGAGCTACTCCGCGTCAATGAAGATGTCCGGGAACTGATGCATACTGGTAAAGGTGAGCAAGCCATCGAAAAATTGATCCGCAAAGATACGCCGAGCATCCGCTCTGATGGTTGCGATAAAGTCCTCAGTGGCGTGACTTCTCTGGAAGAAGTACTGCGCGTAACGCGCGAGGAATAACGGTTTATGGCAGCGTTTGCATTTGAAGCAGTCAATCCACAAGGCAAAACCAAGAAAGGCGTACTTGAAGGCGATAACGCGCGTCAAATACGTCAACAACTGCGTGAACAAGGACTGATCCCTGTTACTGTTGAGCAAGTCAAAGAACAACAAACAAACAAAAATAATGCATTTCAATTTACGTTATTCAAACCCAGTATCTCTGCTGGTGAATTAGCATTATTAACCCGTCAGTTAGCCACCTTAGTTGAAGCTGCATTACCGATTGAAGAGGCCTTATTAGCGGTCGCTGAACAGAGCGAAAAACCTCGTCAAAAGAATATGATGATGGCAGTGCGGTCTAAAGTAGTTGAAGGGTTTGGTTTAGCTGAAGCGTTAGGGGATTTTCCGAGTATATTTGATACCTTGTTTATTGCAATGGTAGCTGCAGGTGAAAAATCTGGGCACTTAGACGTGGTGCTTAACCGCTTAGCTGATTACACTGAAAATCGAGAAAAAACCCGCAGCCAAGTGATCCAAGCCATGATTTATCCGGGCTTGATGATGTTTTTTGCTGTCGCTATCACGGTTTTATTGTTAACCGTCGTCGTGCCTAAAATTGTCACCCAATTTGAGCATATGGGGCAAGGCTTACCTCCTATTACCCAAATCGTCATGGATATTTCAACTTTTTTACAAGCATCCTGGATGTGGGTAGTGATTGCGTTAGTTGTTGCTATCATCGGCGCACAACGTACCTTACGCATTCCGGCCATGCAGCTCAAATTCCATCGCTGGATATTGGACGTGCCACTCATCGGTAAAGTCAATCGTGGTCTAAATACCGCACGTTTTGCTCGCACCTTATCCATTTTAACTGCCAGTGCCGTACCGCTACTCGAAGCGATGAAAATTGCCAGCGATGTACTACTCAATAAGCATATAAAAGCCCAAGTCGCTGAATCTGCGATCATGGTCAAAGAAGGCGCGAGTTTACGTGCCGCATTAGATAAAACCAAAATATTCCCGCCCATGATGATGCATATGATTGCCTCGGGCGAACGCTCTGGTGAGTTACAAGGAATGTTAGCTCGAGCGGCGGATAACCAAGACCGTGAATTTGAATCTCTGGTTGGTGTGTCACTCAAAGTCTTTGAGCCACTGCTAATCGTTTCTATGGCAGGCATAGTGCTGTTTATTGTACTGGCTATCCTGCAACCCATAATCGCATTAAATAGCATGGTGAATACGTAATGAAAAAAGCAACTGGTTTTACGCTTATCGAAGTAATGGTGGTCTTAGTGATCATCGGTATTATGGCCTCTATGGTCGTACCACAAATTTTAGGTAACCAAGAAGAAGCGCAGCTTAAAAAAGCCGCCATCGATATTCAAACCTTAGAAGGGGCGATGCAGATGTATAAGCTTAACAACAATCGCTACCCGACCACTGAACAAGGTTTAGAAGCATTAGTCAGTGAACCCACGATTGACCCGATCCCTCGCGCGTATCGTGAAGGTGGCTATATCCAACGTCTCCCGACGGATCCTTGGGGCAATGACTATCAGTTAATCTCCCCTGGAGAAGTAGGCGCGGTTGATATTTTTTCTAACGGCCCTGATATGGAACCCGGTACTGATGATGATATCGGTACGTGGAATCTCAACGACTACCTTTAACTAAAACAATCAGACGTTTATGATCCCTGCACAGCGCCAATCTGGATTTACCCTAATCGAAATCATGTTGGTGCTTGTCATCATGGGATTAGTGTCTGCGTACGTCGTCGTCAATGCGTTTGGTACTAATCCGTCCGATAAGCTCAAAACAGAAGCCCAGCGCTTTCATGCTATCGCAACCATGGCCTCTGATTTTGCGGTATTAAATCAGCTACAATTTGGTCTTGTGATTGATGATAAGCGTAACAGCTATCATTTTGTAACTTTAGATGACAACGACAATTGGATCCCTATCCAACAGAATAACGCTTTTACTAAGCGCGAATTAGACAGCAATTATGCGCTCAAGTTGCAACTTGACGGCTTTGAGTGGGAAACTGAAGATTCCTTGTTTAGTAATAACACTTTGTTTGATGAAACATTATCTGTATCCAGTGATGGGGTCCAAATAGGTAAAGAAGAAGACATTCCTCCCCCGCCACCGCAAATACTATTTTTATCCAGTGGCGATATTACAGAGTTTACCCTGACCTTTAAGTTTTTCGATGCGCAGTTGGGTAATGAAACATTCAGTGTTAGCTCACAAGGGTATTTACCTTTGAAGCATGATTTAACTGCTGCCGATAAAGAGCGCCCTTAATGCAGATCTTTAGCCGGTTACCTCGCTTACGTCTCCCTACTTCAGCATTGCGTTACTCTCAACGAGGCATGACTTTGATTGAAGTCATGGTGGCATTGTTGATTTTTGGTTTAACGGGTAGTGCGGTGATGAAAGCAACAACAGAAAATTTATCTAGTGTTGGGCAATTACAAGATATTACCTTTGCGACTTTTGTTGCCAACAATCGGCTCGCTCAATTACACCTTGCGCGAGAATGGCCGATTAAAAACAATGAAAAAGGGCAAATGGATATGGCTAGCAGCACGTGGTATTGGCAACAAACCGTCACCAAAACTGCCGAAACTGAACTCATACAAGTCAGAATTACTGTTGCTACCGATGAAGCATACCGTCGTCCAATTACTGATGTGGTGAGCTTTTTTGCTAAACCGACCGCCAGTGGTGCGCCTTAATGCAAGCACAACGCGGATTTACCTTAGTTGAAATCTTGGTCGCCATTGCGATATTTTCATTAATTGCCGCGGCCTCTACTGCTGTCTTGACCAATGTCATTGCTGCGTCAGAACAATCATCACAATCCATCGAACGATTACAATCACTGCAACGTGCTATGATGGTTATCGAGCGCGATTTGTTACAAGCCGTAAATCGAGCACCACGGATTGGCGGTGTAGATAATAACACGACGGTATTTTTCGGTGGCGCCGGTGAAATGCAAAGCACCCATGATGGTGTCAGTTTTGTCCGTAACGGCTGGCAAAATCCTATGTGGTTACTACCTCGTTCAAATATGCAAGGTGTCGCCTATCGCCTTAATAGCGATAATGTATTGGAACGTCTGCACACCCTTTTTGTCGACAACGATTTAGGTATTGACCCCATAGTACGACCACTATTAACAGGCGTTACTGACTTGAATATCGAGTTTATGGTGGCAATTAATTCACGTAACGAAATTAGTTGGGATGAGTCTTATAAAGGCACTAAAGTACCTAAAGGCATTGCCATTGAGATCACAACCAAAGAGTTTGGTGTGATCCGACGTGAATTCGCCCTGCTTGATCCGCCAGCGGTCCCTGCCCCAGAGGCAAGTTCATGACTCGTTCACCTCTAGCGCAACAACGCGGCATGGCATTGTTGATTGTGTTATTTATCGTCGCACTGGTGAGTGTACTTGCAACCGAGATGGGCAGTCGCTTACAACTACAAGTTCAACGTGCCAGTAATATTAAAGATAACAATCAAGCGTATTGGTACAGTATTGGTGCTGAGGCTTACGCCATGATCGCCATCAAAAACTTATATGAACTGGATGATGGCAATATCCATCTCGATCAACCTTGGGCACAACCCCTAGTTTATCCGATAGAAAATGGCCAAATTACCGCCACAATTACAGATTCTCAAGCATGTTTTAATATTAATGCATTAGCACAGCCCCCAAGCTCTTCTAACACTGGCGATCGCAATACCACGCCGGCTATGGACGCCTTTAGTGCGTTAGTTAGAAAAATAACCAATGGCGATACTTACACTGCGGATGTCGTTAGAGACTCGCTGGTTGATTATCTCGATGACAATACCAGCGCCCGCCCGTATGGCGCAGAAGATGACACTTATTTGGGTTTACGCTATCCACATTTAAGCGCCAATACTCTCTTAACCGAAGTCTCCGAACTACGGTTAGTCAATGGCGTTAATGTCGAGTGGTTTGCTGATTTATTAAAATATGTGTGCGTGCTACCACAAAACCAAAACTTGGTCATTAATATCAATACCCTTACTGAAGATGATGACATTTTATTATCTGCCGTCACAGGGCTATCCGTATCAGATGCCCAATCATTAATCGAGTCACGCCCTGAGCGTGGCTATGAAACGGCGGCTGATTTTTTTGACGAGCCAGAAATGGCTGGTATCATCTTGTCGGATACGCAACGAACATGGTTCAACACTACTACAGAGTATTTTACCTTAACGACAATTACTCAGTATAATGAGACACAGTTTACATTGACCAGCTTGATGCATGTAACCAATCAAGAAAATGTCAGTGTCATTCAACGCACTTTTGGGAGAAGGTAACGTGGAACAACTCATCATTCGCTTAGGCGCACACGCTGAACAGGCTATCGATTGGGCGATCTGGCAAACCACCCAGCAAACTATTTTAGCTTCTGGTGTGTTACCCGATGCAGCGGCACTTGACACATTACAAGAACGCGCAGCTGGGAGACCCTTGACTGTCTTAGTTCCGTCAACTGAAGTGTTGTTACGGACCATTACCTTGCCCCCTGGAGCATCACGCAAAGTCATTCAATCCATTGGTTTTATGCTAGAAGATGATGTGGCATTAGATATTGATGAACAATTCATTGCATTAGGTCCCAAAGTAAATAATCAACAGATGGTAGCCATTGTTGCCGATGCGACTATGAATCAATGGTTGAGATGGCTAAGCGATGCAGGGTTACAGTGCCAGCGGATGCTCCCAGATATATTGGCACTACCCTTACCGATCGCAGCGGATGATACTGTGCCGACATTAGCCAGTATGCAAATCCGAGAACAACTGTTATTGCGCAGTAGTTCATGGGCCGGCTGGGCAGGTGAAACATCCTGGTTAGCGCCGTTATTACAACAGCATATCCAACACCAAGGCAACCCCTTTGCACTGACACAATTTACCCAAGATGATATCTTTGCTAACAATGAGTTAGTCACTACGCACACCGCTGAATTAGAATTACCGATGCATATTTTCGCACAGGGTATTGCACCGCAGACCGATTCTGGATTTATTGCTAGTACGTCATTTAACTTATGCCAAGGTAAGTACCAGCAAAAACAGCGTAGCTCAGGTCAATGGCAATATTGGCGAAGTGTTGCGGCTGTTGCCGTAATCGCTTTGGGTTTAGGCTTGGTAGATAAGAGCATAATGATCTATGATTTACAGCAACAAAATGATCAACTTAACAGTCAAATCCAACGTGATATTCAAAAAAGCTTTCCCGATATTGGTGCATATCGTGACGCAAGACGCGCGATCACTCAATATGTGAATCGTTTACATGATATGGGTAATGGTGTTTCAGGTGTCGATATGCTCACTAACCTCAGCAATGCTTTTGCAGCATCCAATGTCGAAGCGCAATCATTAAAATTTAACCATGACCGATCAGAGTTAAGGATCCAAGCGCAAGCGAAATCATTTGCGGATTTACAGACCTTTAAAAATCAAGCGCAGGCGATTGGCTATACCGTAGAAGAAGGTGCCATTAATAATCGCAACAATTTAGTCATCGGCACATTGACCATCAAAGGATAAATCATGAACAAAAAAATGATCATTGAGTGGTTTGGTAAACTTGAAACCCGCGAACAATTATTATTAAAAATTGGCAGTATCATAATTGTTACAGGCTTATTCTACGGACTCGTGTGGGCGCCTATGAACAACACGATCACTCGCCAAACGGCGCTTTTAGGACAACAACAAACATTATCAACATGGATCGTACAACAAGAAGCAAAGGTCTTACAATTTCGACGTCAAGGACCGGGTAAAGCAACATTAAAAGGCTCCATCGTGCAAGCGGTCAACCAAACTGCCAAAGCTAGTAATATTACCTTAACACGGATCCAACCCAGTAATGATGAAGTCCAAGTGTGGATTGATGAAATTGAATTTAATACGTTAATGGCGTGGTTAGATAACTTAGATAAAAGCGGCGTACAAGTATTACAAGCGGATATTAGTGAATCTGGCGGCGCAGGTGTGGTTAAAGTTCGCCGTTTACAACTAGGAAAATCATGAAGTCTCGTATTGTCATAGTGCTTAGCGCACTACTCTTATTATTCATACTTGTCATTGCCAAATTACCGGCAAAGCACGTGGTTTACCGTGTCAACTTCCCCACTGGTATGGGGCTCTATGAAGTGTCGGGTACCATTTGGCAAGGCAGCGCCGCCAGTGCATTAGTGCACGGGCAAACACTGAATAATGTGACATGGGATATCTCCGTGTGGTCGTTATTGACCGGCACTATCAGTGCTGAAGTACACACTAACCAGCGCACAAATACGCATGTTAATGGTACTGTTGCCTATGCATTATTTTCTAGGATACTGAGTCTGCATAAGATGAACGCGACATTACCTGCAGAAATCATATTTGCTCAAGCCGCTCTTCCTGTACCGGTTATTGGTGCGGGTCAAATTGGGATTACGCTGTCTGATGCGAGCTTTGATGTCAGCCAACCTATGCCTATTTGTGAACAGCTCAATGGTTCAGGTAGTTGGCAAAATGCAGCAGTGTTAGTATCAAAGGGTATGGTAGATTTAGGTACGTTTAACGCACAACTGCGTTGTATCGATTCGGTGTATAACATTGAAGTAAAAGAACCGAACAAACTCGGTTTGTCCTTCATTGCGTCCGGGAATAATCCACAACAACTTCGCATCAATGGACGGTTTAAATTGCCACCAGAGTTACCCGAAGAGATGCAACGAGTGGCTGAATTCTTAGGGCAACCTGATGCTCAAGGCTATACTCCCCTTAAATGGTAATAACATTTGGCGCGATTGCAGCAACAAAGCTGTTCAAAATATAAACACTCTCTTATTTATTTCGGGCAATTATTTGCGCTATTGCCGGTTCACGACAATAATTTAATAAAATAAGTCGAATAAAGATGGGTAATGGATATATTTTCTGGCGAGCAAAAACCTTTAGGTTCTGAACAAGCAGCAAGACCTTACCGCATTTTAGTCGTGGATGATTCGCCGATGGATCTGCACTTTTTACTGAATGGCCTATCCGATAATTTTGTGGTGTCATTTGCTTCCTCTGCCAAAGAAGCATTGTCCCTCGCCAATCAATTCCCACAACCCGATTTAATGTTACTAGATGTCATCATGCCAGATATAGATGGGTATGAAATGTGCGCGATGCTAAAAAACGATGTGAATACGCGTAACATACCGGTCATTTTTGTCACCGGAATGCAAGACACATCAGATAAAGCCAAAGGATTTAATGCCGGCGCTGTGGATTATATTACCAAGCCACTCGAGATCGCTGAACTTGAAGCCCGTGTACAGACTCATATTCGCTTAAAAGAACAATCGCAGTACTTAGAGTCTATGGCATATTTTGACCCGCTAACAGGGGTTCCTAATCGTCGTAAATATAATGAAGTACTGCAACGCGAATGGGCCCGTTGCATACGCTACCATCATCAAATGTCGATGATCATCATCGATATCGATTTTTTTAAACAATACAACGAACATTATGGGCATAGCGAAGGGGATAATTGTTTAATTGCAGTATCGCGTTTACTCGAAAATCAAGGTGGCCGACCGACGGATTTATTTGCCCGTATCGGCGGTGAAGAATTTGTCATGCTCTTACCTGATTGCAATGCAGCTGGTGCGATGAAAAAAGCAGAAAAAATGCAAACCGTCGTCAATCAAGCTCAGGTCCCACACGCGGGTCTTCCAGACGAGCAATATATCTCCGTCAGTATGGGCGTGGCATCAATCTTTCCAAGTCATGGTCAAGGTGCATTATCACTGTTCCAAGCAGCAGATGATGCCCTGTTTGCCGCTAAACGCGATGGTCGCAACTGTATTTCAATCGGTAAAAGTGACACGACCCCAGGCATACACGGGGAAGAAGCTCGTCAACATCATTAATCATTAATCATTATAGGATGAATGGGATCTCATTGCGGTAATCAACCACACTTGGAAATTCCGTTACTCCTCGTAACGGTTTACGACTGTCTGGATTGTCCACACACAACAAATGTGCAATACCAAAGGTTTTCGCGGCATGTAAAATCGGAATACTATCATCGACGAACAATGTACGTTGCGGATCAAATGGGACATCTTGCTGTAAGGCTCGCCATAGCTGTTGCGATTCTTTAGTTACGCCATAATCGTGAGTCGAAATTAATCGTGTAATATGTGAATCTAACTGTGTCATTTCTACTTTTAACGATAAACTCCCCCGATGTGCATTCGTCACTAGCACGACTTCTCGTCCACTATTTTTCAGCGCATCTAAAAATGGGATAGTATCGTCGCGCAACGTAATGAGATGTTGAATTTCTCGCTTGGCAGAGACAATATCTAAGTCGAGTTTTTCTTGCCAAAAATCTAAACAATACCATTGAATTTCACCAAATACTTTAGCGCATTCAGCGGTCATATAAGCCTTGGTCTGTGCTAGGGGTTGGTTCAATTTCTCCGCTAATTTTTGCGGTATCACCTCCAACCAAAAATGATTATCAAAGTGCAGATCGAGTAACGTCCCATCCATATCAAGTAACACTGTATCAATTTGTGACCATGGGACAAGCGGGTCATGTTGCATAACAATTTTCCTTATATCTGCAAGTAAAAAGGGGTATGATAAAACCATTCATTGCTAATGTAACGTAAATCATTGATGAGCAAAATAGATCCCAACAAACCCTTACCCGAAATCACTCATCGCACAATTGTTGCACGGAGTAAATTCTTTCGCATTGAGCAAGTTGATTTAACTTTTTCCAACGGTGCCACACGGCAATTTGAACGCATGGCGGGTAAAGGTCATGGGGCAGTCATGATTGTGCCTTTTTATGATGATGATCATATTTTGCTGATCCGCGAATACGGAGCAGGCACACATCAATACGAATTAGGTTTCCCCAAGGGACTGATTGATGCTGGCGAAACGCCGTTTCAAGCTGCTAATCGTGAACTTAAAGAAGAAGCCGGCTATGGTGCCAACGACTTATCTGACCTGATAAATGTCAGTATGGCTCCAACATTTTTTAATGCTAAGATGCATATCGTTATTGCCAAGGATTTATACCCTGAGCGCCTTGAAGGTGATGAACCCGAGCCTCTTGAGGTCGTTAAATGGCCCTTATCCAATATTGACGAATTATTAGCCAGAGATGATTTTACCGAAGCACGGAGTATAGCTGCGCTGCTTTTGATAGATAAACAACACAATGCAAATGCTATTAAGTGAGCCTTTTATGCCATATCAACATTTACTTACCATTGCTCAAGATGCTGCCAAATTAGCTGGCGAAGCGGTCCTAGAAATCTACGATAGCGGCGATTTTACCGAATATAGCAAAGACGACGATTCACCGGTTACCAGTGCAGATTATAGAGCCAATGAAATTATCATGGCGTTACTGCAGCAACATACACCGGATATTCCGATCATGTCCGAAGAAACAGAGCAGTTACAATTATCCGACCGTGCTGCATGGCAACGCTATTGGCTAATTGACCCTATTGATGGCACCCAAGAATTCATTGCCCGCAGTGGTGATTTCGCTGTCAACATTGCGCTTATTGAAAATAACGAACCGGTTATTGGTGTGATTTACTGGCCTGCTGGGGAAAGCTTATATTATGCGGTCAAAGGTAAAGGCGCATTTAAATCTTGCGCAGTCGAAAACAAACAGATTCATGTAAAGACATTTGTCGATCCGGCTAATGATCCCGTTGTTATTGCAATTAGCCGCAGACAAAAACGTGAAAATGTCCTCAAACGCTTAGATCAAGCCCGCACTTATCAAACGTTACCAGCAGGAAGCTGTTCTCTCAAAGCGTGCTTTATTGCCGAAGGTAAAGCTGACTTCTTCATGCGTTTAGGCGTGACTGGAGAGTGGGATACCGGTGCATCACAATGTATTGTATCTGAAGCTGGTGGGTTAATTCGTTCTGTAGATTTTGAGCCCATGAGTTACAATCAACGTGAATCACTCGAAAATCCAAACTTTGTCGTGTTAGGCGATCAATCGGTTGATTGGGCAGCCTTAGTTAACTATTACATTGATTAACTACTCTTGGTATTCTTGCGCATCTACGATATTAACACTCTCGTATAATTCAGAATACACTAACACCGCTTCACCTGAGCGCAATTTAGCAATCACTTGTTGTACCTTGGTGTCCAAGGGGACTTCTTCGGCGCCATAATCAGTGCCCTCGCGTAACACATAGGATTCTGCCACACTATACAAGATATCGGCGCTTAGTTCTTGGATAGGGATTATCATTTTGTTACTCCTGAGTGCCCACTCCTATTTTGCTCCAAAGCAAGCTGCTCAGTAATAAATGCCACTAGTCGAGTTCCTAACCATGTTGATGTCGACCATGGCGTACCTTGTGCAAATCCCACATGTCCGCCGCGTGGACTATATTCGTAGGCAACACTGGGCGATAATGCTTGTGCGCCAGGTACTACCGCTTGATTCATAAAGGGATCATCCAACGCGTGCAGGACTAACGTCGGTACCGTAATATATTTTAAAAACTGCATCCCAGAGCATTTTTGATAGTAGTCATTTGCACTGGCAAAACCATGCAGTGGAGCCGTAATATTTTCATCGAACTTTTCAAACGTATCCAGATTGTTGATCTGTGATTCATCGATGCGGACTTTACCTTTGTAGTCTAATTGAGTGAATTTTTGCATTAAGGTCGAACGCATGCTGTTAAGCAGCTTACGTTGATATACTTGCGAAAATCCTTCAGATATGGCCTTAGCACACTCATCTAAACGCAACGGAGCTGATACACTGACACATGCCGAAAAAGGATTATCCACTTTGGTTTCACCCGCTAATTTCAACAACATATTACCGCCTAGCGAATACCCAACACCGCATAATGGGATATCAGGATAGCGCTGGCGCAATTTTTCGGTAAACCACAATGCATCCGACGTTTCACCACTGTGATAAGCTCGATGAGTACGGTTAGGTTCGCCGCTGCAGCCACGAAAATGCATCAACACCACTTGCCAGGGTTTACCCAGACATGTCTGCACCATATCTTGAATATAATGTGAATCTTTAGAGCCTTCTAAGCCATGAAATAATACCACGACCGCTTGCGTCTCTTGCGGCTTGGGTCCCCATGCGAGATCCAAAAAGTCGCCATCCGGCGTATCTACACGCTCCATTGTCATTGGAACAAGACCCCTTTTCCCAAAAAAACGTGGCCAGATGGTTTGCAAATGTGGATTTTTACACCAAGCAGGTGCTTGATAGGCGGCTAGATATTTTTGTCCAAATTGTGTGTTAAACACTAGGCAATGCTCGCTGTGCTATAGATTCAATGTCTTTGGTAAGGGCGATAGCACCATTTTTCAAGACTTGATCCGAAATGTTATTGGCAATGTGCCCGTGCAAGTATAACCGAGTTTGCTGTAAGCGCATGTCTTTGTCGTTACCGTCATTAGTGTCAAGCAGTTGATCGTTAAGATGGGTTAATGCCCATTGAATCATCGCTTTTTGCTGTCTTTGCTCCGCAGCAAGCTCAGTGCTAAGAGCGGCTTTGTAGTCTGCGGAAGTTTTATCGCTGTGCGCTAAGCGAGCTTGACGAATCGGAGCAACATCGTTGTCATGGGAATGCACAATTACCGTATTGAGTTGTTGTAGATTGTCCGCCGATAATACTCGATATCCACGCACATCACACCAAATCGCAAATAGCAGCCCGTTAACATGCCCATGATATTGATCTTGCCAGGCTATGCAATGTGCTTGCATACTCGGTAGTCCATATACCTTTACCGAGAACGCCCAGAAGTCATCGACCCAGATTTTGAGCACCGATATATCGTGGTTATCATTAGCAGAAGACATTAAGCAAACTGCTCATCAAATTCGGTTTGCGCTTCTTCTAGTGCTTCTTGGGCTTCGCACCATGTTTCTTCGGCACTATCGTGTGCTTGTGTACTACTTGCTTGCTCAGAAAGTAATGTTTTGAGCTGTGCCTTTTGGCTATCTTCATACACACTAGGATCGCTTAATGCAGCTTCAATCTGAGTTAATTTTGCTTGTGCGCGTTCCATGGCTTGTTCACTTTGGGTAATTTGTTTTCTCAAGGCCGCTGTCGCTTTTCGAAATTCGGCTTCTAAGCGTTTTTGAGTTTTGCGATCCACCGCAGTCGTATTACTGCTGTTAGCTTCATTGGGTGCCGATTGTTTGGCATTATCGGCCTGGCGCTCTTTTTTAGTTTCGTTTAATACCCATTGGGTATAGTCATCCAAATCACCACTAAATACGGCGACTTCTCCAGCATCAACCAAGTAAAAATCTTCGCACACCGAGGCTAATAATGTTCGGTCATGTGATACCAACACCATCGCACCGGTAAACCCTTGTAACGCAAAATTCAGCGCATCTCGCATTTCAAGATCCAAGTGGTTTGTCGGCTCATCGAGCAACAACAAATTGGGTTTGCGATATACAATCAACGCTAAGGCTAAGCGGGCTTTTTCACCACCAGACATTGGCTTAACGATACTGGTTGCTTCATCACCATGAAAGCCAAATCCCCCTAAATAATCACGCAAGGCTTGCTCCGTCGCAGCACGATCGATGTGTTGTAAATGCGACAATGGCGATCCTGCCATATCTAACGTATCCACTTGATGCTGAGCAAAATAGCCGATATCTAAGCCTTGTGAGGTCGTGTACTCACCGCTCATAGGCTGGTGTGCTTGGGCTAACAACTTAATTAAGGTCGATTTACCTGCGCCATTGCGTCCGAGCAAACCGATACGACTACCAGGCACCAAATTAAGTTTAACCTCATGGAGGATTACGTTATCGCCATAACCAATTTTGACTTTTTCCATTGCAACTAATGGATTGGGTAATTTAGCCGGCGGCAAAAACTCAAAACTAAAAGCACTTTGGGCATGCACAGGGGCAATTTCTTGCATTTTTTCTAGCTGTTTAATCCGGCTCTGTGCTTGTTTAGCTTTACTCGCCTTGGCTTTGAAACGATCGATAAACGATTGCAAATGGGCGGTTTTGGCTTGTTGTTTGGTGTATTCTAACTGTTGTAAACGCAAGCGTTCAGAACGTTGACGTTGATAACTCGTATAATTCCCTTTGTAATGCAGCAATGTTGCAGATTCAAAGGACAGGACATGTTGCGCTATCGCATCGATAAAGGATTTATCATGTGAAATAAGCAGCAAGGTACCCGGGTATTTTTGCAACCATTTCTCTAGCCAAATAACAGCGTCTAAATCTAAATGGTTGGTCGGCTCATCAAGTAACAAAATATCCGATGGACATAATAGTGCTTGCGCTAAGTTTAAGCGCATGCGCCAACCACCTGAGAAATCACTAACTGGTCGCGTCAATGCTTCGTTATTAAAACCTAGCCCCGCTAAGATAGTCGCTGCGCGGGCTTGCACATCGTAGGCACCGGCATCTTGTAATTGAGCATGTAATTGACCAATTAATTCCCCTTTTTCTTGTTGTTCAGCTGTCGCTAATTGCGATTGCAACGCCATCAAGTGTTTATCACCACTAATGACATAATCAAGTGCAGGCTCATCAGTATTAGGAGTATGCTGGGCGACCGCAACCATGCGCCATTCTTTAGGGATGTGGTACGAACCCGTCTCTAAGCTCAGTTGCTGTTGCAGTAACGCAAATAAGCTAGATTTACCACACCCGTTAGCACCAATGATGGCACATTTTTGACCGGGGAAAATATCTAAACTGCTAGGCTCAAGTAAGGTTTTCGTGCCTCGCATAAAAGAGATATTGTTAAGTTTGATCATAAATAAATAGTTCGGTGCCGGTAATGAATTCGCGCAGCATTATAGCATTATGCGCATTATACGTACCACCATTGACTCACATTTAACATCAGATCAGATCGACATATGGGTTAATATTAATTGCAGTAACCTAATTATGCGCTTTTCACGTATAATAAATAAAATTAAATCTCCTTTAACACTAGGTAAACGTGATGACGAATAAACTACGTAAACGCTTCATTGCAGGTGCAACCTGTCCAAAATGTAAATCCATAGATTCCATCATGTTGTATTTTGAAAACAACGTCGAAAAACTCCAATGTGTCAAATGTGATTATAAAGATGTGCAGTCAGCAACGGATGTGTCAGCACAAGTCGCCGCTTCAGCCGATGTCATTGGGGTATTTAAGCCGTAATTAATGCTTTGTGTTTAGATTGATTACAGGCTAAGCTAGGTAAATGCAGTTTTTTTTACACTGCCGCTACATATTTTTAACAACATCAATCACACGTATTTTCGAGAAGGATCAATGCCTATGCCATTTAATACTGAATTAACCGCAGAACTAAACCTTATCCTTAAGTTTCCCAGCACGAGTTTAATGCAAGGGCTCAAGATCCATCATGATGCAAATCCTGACGTGATCGCAGCAGCAAAACGATTATTTGATAAAGGGATTGTCACGCAAGCCGATGGTGGTTATTTAACAAATTTAGGCTACGATTTAGCTGATCATGCCAAAGTCATTCAAGCTGCATTAGAGCATTAACAGCTCATTACTTAACAATGAGTCAATCATATCTTACATATATTAAATTAATAATGTGGAGGTGGAGCTTCTTCATCTTGAGTTGCAATATTTGATGGTTGCATCGATTTAAGACGTTCCACCATGTGATTCATTTTATAGGTTATTTGTGCAAGTTGCTGTTGCTGTTGTGATAATGCATCATTAAGCGACTCTATAGTATCATCTTGAAACGCAACCTTACTTTCCAGATCCACGATGCGCGTATCTAGTTCATTCATTAATTCCGCATTCAAAACGGATGGAACTGTTGTCATATTTTTTGTCATGGTTGATAAACTTAATAATATCGATAACGGTAGTTTACCATTAACCCGATAGGATAGTACATTTACGGTGTCGGTAAATTCCACACTTCAGCATAGCCGCTGGAACTCAATGAAATCATCTGCTGTTCATCCAACAATACCGTCGATACACGACTAGTATGGCGAAAATTAAATTTTTGACGATTTTGTTGCAACGACCAGACAGAAATTCCGTTATTAATACTCGAAACAACCGAAAGATTAGCTTTAGCATTAATATCAGCAGCCAGAGCGCCTCCGACGGATTGATCGGTTTGTCCTGTCGATTCCGTTTCGGCAAGCCCGCAACCACTGAGCCAGATTGTAAATAAAACCAACAAAATAGGCTTAAATGGTTGGAAAATGGAACTTTTTAAAGTAGATTGCATCAATACCACGCTAACTTATTTTACTGGGTGTATATTTACCCAACCCATCCTCACATAATGGAGAATTATTATAATGAAACAGTCTTTAGCTGCCATCGCAGTCTTATCAGTATTAGGTTTAACGGCCTGTGGCGAACAAACTGAAGCAACAACTGCTTCGCCTGAGACACAAGCAACTTCAGCAGCAAGTTTAGAAACTCCAGTTGCACGTCAATCGTATTCGATTGGTGCAAGCATGGGATCATTTGCATTAAGCCGTCAAAAGCAACTGGTTGAACTCGATATGACACTGGATATGGAAATCGTTCGTCAAGGTTTTAACGATGCATTAAATGGTCAACCCGCGCTAAGCTTAGAAGAAATGCAAACTATTATCCGTAATTCAGACCAAGAAGTACGTGCTAAACAAGAAGCTGCCGCTTCGGTTAGTGCACAACAAAACGTGGATGCCGGCAAGGCATTTTTAGCTGAAAACGCAGCCAAAGAAGGCGTTACAGTTACCGAATCTGGCTTACAGTATGAAGTATTGGTAGAAGGCACTGGCGTTAAACCATTAGCAACGGATACAGTAAAAGTACATTACAAAGGCACATTAATTGATGGTACTGAATTTGATTCATCGTACTCACGTGGTGAACCAGCAGAATTTCCATTAAACCGTGTCATTCCGGGTTGGACTGAAGGCGTTCAACTTATGAGTGAAGGAAGTAAGTTTAAGTTCGTTATCCCTTCAGAACTTGCCTACGGTGAACGCGCAACAGGAAGCATTACGCCAAATTCAACATTGGTATTTGAAGTGGAATTATTAGACGTTTTAAACGACGAAGAGTAAGGTTAGACGATTAGAGTTAGATTTGCGCTGTGACGCCGATCTATCGACTAGTCGATAGAATCAGATTACTCTCGAATTAGACAAACCCATTACGCGTTAATGGGTTTTTTATATCTTTGCGTTACCCCATTAATTGGTTATATTTTTGCTTAATCAATGAAAGATAATTGGTAAAGTATCGGTCTTAATGATAGTTATTGGGCTGCATTCCTAATATTCGCTTTGTACTTACGTATATTTAATATTGAAAAAAGGAAGACCATTATGAATAAATCGACAACAGCATCTTTAGCTATCGCATCATTATTATCTCTTGGCATTGCTGCAGATGCACAAGCAGCAAAAGACAAAAAAGAAAAATGTTACGGTGTTGCATTAGCAGGTCAAAATGATTGCGGAAACTTAGCGGGCACTCACAGCTGCGCTGGTCAATCGACTATCGATAATGATATCGGTGAATGGAAACTCGTGCCTAAAGGTTCATGTCAAGAAATGGGTGGGTATTCGCGCCAAGACGCAAAGAAAATGTATCAATCTTTAAAATCCTCTGATGATAAAATGAAAGATAAAGCCAAGCATATGAAAGACAAATCCATGTCGATGAAATAATTGGTCGCAATACATACATCGTCAACAATAGGGTGACACTCTGCATGCCAACTTTAACGCAACCACAGATCGGTGTAGGATTACGTCACCCACATTACGAGGCAGCCCTAGCGGCACCTCACGGTGTCGATTTTGTGGAGTTTCATGCAGAAAACCTCTTTGCTCAAAGTGACTTACAGCAACAATTTATCCAAGATGTCGCGGCGCGATGGGATGTAAGCATCCATGGTACTGCGTTTGGATTGGGGTCAGTGTCACCCCCAACAACGCAAGCATTACAGGCATTAACCGAGCTAGTTAACGCAACTCAACCTATCCTCGTTTCAGAACATGTCTGCTTTAATCGCGCTATGCTGCATGGCAAGTTATATCATGGCGGGGATTTATACCCGATCCCATACAACAACACATCACTCGATGTACTTTGTCAGCATATCGATATTGTGCAACACCAATTACAACGGCCAATATTGCTTGAAAATCTCAGCGCCTACTTAGATGATATCGAACATGAGTACACTGAAAGCGAGTTTTTGACATCGATGGTGCAGCGAACCGGTTGTGGGTTATTGCTCGATTTAAATAATATTCTTATCAACGAATATAATCAAAATAGCGTCAGTCCGCTTAATAACGCTATGACGTTTATTCGTAATTTACCTAACAATGCAATCCAAGAGATCCATTTGGCAGGTTTTACACCTAACAAAGTCAACGGCAAGTATGTCGATGATCATGCGCAACCGGTATACGATGAATGCTGGCAGTTATATGCTCAAACGCTAGCGTATACAGGGGTCTTGCCTACCTTAATCGAATGGGATAATCATTTACCTGATTGGTCGGTACTGCAAGCACAAGCTGAACAAGCGCGTAAGATTGCACTTGCTCACCGACAAACCGCAGATACGTTGGCTTCAACAGATGAATCATACTGATCTGGCTCATTGGCAAGCACAATTCATCACCTCGGTATTTTCTCAGGATCCACAAGCATCCAATTCGGGCATGGCGATTTATCGCAACAACCTGGTACTGACTCATAGAGCTAGCATCATGCTGACATTTTCTCGCACCTGCGCATTGCTTGGCGATAATGCCCATATAGCGATTTATCGGTATTTAACCGAATTTGGAAAGGCTAGTTATGACTGGGCACTATGCGGTGAACATTTTGCGCAATCCTTAGCCCAACAACCAGAGTTAGCAGAACAGTCTTATATCAGTGATATGGCTAAGTATGAATGGTGTCGCCACCAGATTAACCGTGCGCCTGCAAAACCCTTTAATCAATCGAGTATTGGGATGCTCAGTACTCACGATTGGTCTGATTTATATCTGGATTTAGCTCCAGGTTGGGGGTTATTTAGCAGTGATGATGATATTCCAACGATGTTTGTTGATGCGTTAGAAAAAAACACGCCTCCCGTTCTTTATGGGACACATCAAACGTGGGTCTGTTGGCGTAGTGGCAATGCACCGCAACAATTAATCGTACCAGCACAAACTCAGGTGCTCTATCAACATGCCTCTGCGATGAGTATTCGACAACTCGCCGATTTGGCTGAAGTTATTGACGTTGATTTGATGGTATGGCTAGCCTTGCTAATGCAAACAAAACAGCTATTTGGATTGCGCCTCTTAGATTAAGAAACTTAGCGTAAGAGTCAAACCCGAACAGCATTTAATATAATATGGGGCGCCGGGCGCATCAGTGTTGACCATTACCTTGCTATCAAATAAGGCTAGGTTAACGATTTGACTTGCAACGACACCACTTTATTGGGGTTATGGGCAAGCTCAGACACCGCGACAAACCCCCATTTTTCATGAAATTGCAACGATGCTAGATTTGGAGGCTGAATATCAATTTCAGCACACAGCTGAGGAAAACCTTGCTCTAGCGCCCATTGAGTTAAATACTCATACAATTGATGCCCTAAACGCTGGGCTCGATAGTCATGGTGTACCACAATCCGATCTACATATAAAAAAGCGGAGTAATGTTGGTCAAACCATTGATAATTGATACTCGCATAAGGACTCTTTGGACCGACCGCTAATAAAAACCCTACCACCTTACCAGCAACTTCGACCACAACATGTACACTTGATTGTGTGATTAATTGCGCTAACGCAGCGTCATCCAGCGGACTCAATACCGCTACCGAATAGTCATTTAATGCCAATACTTGTGCATGATCGCTAGGCGTCATGGTTCTGATCGTTACCGCTTCCGTCATCTCTTTAGCTCATTATGTAGTTAATTACTCACTATCTCAGAAAAGTGACATGAAGCAAAGGGATCATTATTCTGATCGTAAGAGACAGAAGTAACAGACATGATACCTAATAAAATATCAAAGAGATTATCATGACTCATGCGGGTACCTTTAGCTTGCGCAATACAGCCCAGATCCAAGTCGGTTGTTTCATTGTCTGCCCATAACAACATGGGCACGTGGGTTTGTGAGTCAGGGGCAACACTGTAAGGTAAACCATGTAAATAAATACCTTTTTCTCCTAACGATTCACCATGATCCGAAATATACAATAACGAGGTATTGAGCTCTGTTGCCATAGCTGATGTTTTGAGTGAAGCAATAATTTTATTCAGCACATAATCCGTGTAGGCAATCGTATTATCATATGTATTGATGAGTGCCTCATCGGTACAGTTTTGAATATCACTGCGCGGACAATCAGGCATAAATGTGCGTTTGTCTTGGGGATAACGTTTAAAATACGTAGGTCCATGCGACCCAATCATGTGTAATACAATGAACGTATTATCATGGGTTAAATTGCTAAGTTTCTCATTTAGTGGTGCAAGTAATACTTCATCAAAACAAAATTCGCCATCACACAGCGGATTCGATGACTCAGGTGTGATTTGCAGAGATGGCACGCGGGTACACACACCTTTACAACTGCCATTATTATTACTGATCCACAGTACATCAGCGCCTGCTGCAGCAATCACATCCACCACATTTTGTTGCGCATTGGCCTGACGATGATCAAAATCAGCATGATTTAAACGCGAAAACATACAAGGTACTGATACCGCTGTTGCTGTGCCGCATGAATGCATATCAGCAAACGAAATTATATTTTCATTTGCGGTAAATTGATTGGTATTTTGCTCATATCCATTATAAGAAAAATTTTTCGCACGCGCCGTTTCACCTAAAACCATGACCGTGACGTGTTTTTTAGGATTCACTCGGTTAATGACAGGAGTAGGATCAAGCTGCGTAAACGGTACTGCAGGATATAAATAGGTGTTCTTGACATACTTGACTGTACCATCGATCATTTTGTACGGAGTGATATAGCCAATCAATGGCTTGTTATTCCGCCCTACCGCCGCATAATCAGAATAAAAGACACTGGCGATGAGGCCAATCACCACGACACTAGAAAAGACTAATTTACAGCGACTCGCTAATTCTGACAAAGCCGGTTTATAATCGATGTTGACCAACCCGATAAAGACCGCAGGCAGCACACCAAAGGCCAGAATAAACAACGCCGCATAACCATTCACATAAGAAAATGCTTCGGCAGTATCAGTCTCAAATGCATTTTGCACCATGCCATAATCAAACACGATCCCATAAGATAACGTGGCATAAAATAGTGCTGCCGATACGATCACAGTAGCAATTAATATTGGCTTGGTCAGGCCTTTCCATGCAAATAGACTATGCATAATGACAATCACCATAAATAAAAATAATGGTAACGACAGTAAAAACAACAGATTGTATTGTGCTAACCCGGTAATGGCTTGGGTTGCTTTTTGTAAAAAAGGAAAGTTCAATATTAGCGTAATGTACGCACACGTGAGCATCACCAACTGGTTCGCCGAGAGGTGGGTATTGCGTATCTTGTTTATTATTTTTTTCACCGAGAAAAACCTGACAACGAGGTGACTAGCACACTCTGGTTAATATATCGGGTGATAATAGATGATTAACCTTAAGTCGAGCTTAATAGCAAGGACACATCAGTATTCGATTGCGTTAACAAAATAGCAAATTTGTCCCTTGGGTGTTTGCACAATGACTTCGTCATCGACCACTTTACCAATCATTGCACGCGCTAAAGGGGAGTCAATTGAACAAGGAGCGCTATGCTTGTAAATTTCATCAGACCCAACGATTTGAATTTTTTTGACGTCGCCGTTTTCATCTTCCAGTGTGACCCACGCTCCAAAAAATACTTTGCCAATTTGTTCTTTGGTTGGCTCTATCACATTCACCGACTCCATACGCTTGCGTAAAAATCTCACTCGGCTGTGGATCTGCCGCAAACGACGTTTGTTCGTCTGGTAATCGGCATTATCAGACCGATCGCCCAGTCCTGCGGCCCACGCGACTTTTTGCGTGATTTCAGGTCGTTCTATGCGCCACAGATAATCTTCTTCTTCTTTCAGAATGCGATAACCATTAGGCGTAATTAAATTGGCTTTTTTTATCATTGGTATGTAAACGTTTTTATCGATCAGGGAACGCCCTGCCTTCATTGCAACAAGAGGATTGTACGTCCAAAGCGAATTAGTTGCCATCAATAGTGCTAGTTCAATGTGGTTAATGATATTGAGTATGGCACTCCCAAGACCCCTAGCGTATAATTGAATTTTCTAATCAAAAAAATTCTCCCTCATGATTATACGTACGTTAGCTAACGAATTAGCTGTCAAAGAATCGCAAGTCCAAGCCGCTGTTGCATTGTTAGATGAAGGCGCAACGGTCCCATTCATTGCCCGATACCGTAAAGAAGTGACCAACGGCTTAGATGATACCCAGTTACGTAATCTAGAAAGCCGTCTTAGTTATTTGCGTGATTTGCATGATCGTAAAGCGGTGATCCTCAAATCTATTAATGACCAAGGCAAATTAACCGATGCCTTAAGTCATGCGATTAATACTGCCGAAAGCAAAACATTCTTAGAAGATTTATATTTACCTTACAAGCCGCGTCGTCGCACGAAAGGTCAGATTGCTATCGAAGGCGGCTTAGCCCCGTTAGCACACGCCTTATATCAAGATCCAGCATTAGATCCCCAAGCTACTGCCACCCAATATATTAATGTTGATGCGGGTTTTAACGATGAAAAAGCCGTCCTAGAAGGGGCAAAATTCATCCTGATGGAACAGTTTGCCGAAGACGCGCAACTGCTACAAAAAATTCGTCAACAAATGACCCAGCATGGTTATTTAGTCAGCCAAGTAAACAAAGGTAAAGAGCGCGAGGCAAGTAAATTTACGGATTATTTTACGCATCAAGAAAAATTCAAAAACGTCCCTTCTCACCGTGCATTAGCGATGTTTCGTGGGCGTAACGAAGGCTTTTTGGCACTGAGCATCACATTAGATCCGCAAGCAGAAAACCCGAAAACTCAGCGCAGTGAATGCGAAGACATTGTTGCGCGACACGTCAATATTCGTGATCTCGGACGTGCCGCTGATGAATGGTTGCAAACCGTCGTCACTTGGACCTGGAAAGTCAAAGTGCTGCCTCATATGGAAACGGAAATGTTTAATGCGTTACGTGAAAAAGCAGAAGCCGAAGCGATTAATGTGTTTGCCAAAAACTTACAAGATTTACTCATGGCGGCTCCTGCTGGTGCCGAAGTCACTATGGGTTTAGATCCAGGGATTCGTACTGGGGTCAAAATAGCCATTGTTGATGCCACCGGCAAGGTATTACATACTGGGACTATTTTCCCGCATCCTCCGCAAAACGCATGGGATAAATCATTACGTACTTTAATGACCATCTGTAAACAGTTTAAAGTCAATTTAATCAGTATTGGCAATGGCACCGGTTCGCGTGAAACCGATAAACTCGTTGCTGAAATGATGAAAGCCAACCCAGATTTAGGCGTGCAAAAAATCATTATTTCTGAAGCCGGTGCATCCGTATACTCAGCATCTGAGCTAGCGTCACTCGAACTACCGGGTATGGATGTGTCCTTGCGCGGTGCAGTATCTATTGCGAGGCGCTTACAAGATCCCCTAGCCGAATTAGTGAAAATCGAACCCAAAGCTATCGGTGTTGGCCAATATCAACATGATGTCTCACAAAGTCAGTTAGGTCAGTCATTGACCCGTGTGATTGAAGATTGTGTCAATGCGGTTGGCGTGGATTTAAACACCGCCTCTCCGGCGTTATTAGCCAATGTATCAGGTTTAAATAAAACCCTCGCCAACAATATTGTCGCCCATCGTGACGAACATGGTGCGTTTGATTCGCGTAAAGGGCTGTTGAAAGTAGCACGTTTAGGACCAAAGGCCTATGAACAAGCGGCGGGTTTTTTACGCATTGTGGGGGGTAATAATCCGCTCGACGCGTCTTCTGTGCACCCTGAGGCCTATGAGGTTGTTGACAAAATATTGCATCATACTCAGGTTGCGGTGAATGATCTAATTGGTAACACCGATCTGTTGCGTCAGCTCGCTCCAAACGAATTTATTGATGACAAGTTTGGTGAGCCCACTGTCAAAGATATTTTAAGTGAATTAGATAAACCCGGACGTGACCCTCGCCCAGAATTCAAAACCGCCACTTATAAAGAAGGCGTTGAAAGCATTAAAGATTTAGTGCCTGGAATGATTTTGGAAGGCGTCGTCTCTAACGTTGCTAACTTTGGTGCATTTGTGGATGTGGGCGTTCACCAAGACGGACTGGTACATATCTCCGCAATGACCGATGGTTTTATCTCTGATCCTCGAGATGTGGTCAAAACCGGTGATGTAGTCAAGGTAAAAGTGGTTGAAGTGGATGTTGACCGTAAACGCATCGCATTTACCATGCGCATGGGTGATGATGTTGCTGCCAAAGCAAAAGGTCAACCTGCCGCCAACCAAAACGCAACAGGACGCTCTGGCAAGCCGCCTACGGGTAAATCTGTGCCGCGTGCTAGTGCTGACAAGCAAAACAATAACAACCGTGGAAAATCATCCGCTAAGCCAGCGAATGCCGGTATGGCAGATGCCTTTGCTGCGGCGTTTGCTAAAACTAAAAAGTAATTTTTATTCTGCTCACTGAAGCGACGTTGTTATCCCCGCGTCGCTTCTACTGTACTAGCTTATGCGCTGTCTTATGCGTGGGCTTATGCTTGGATAAAGCGCGTAACGATATCGCAAAACTCGACTTTGTTAGAAATAAATGGGGCATGGGATACATGCTCCATTACCACACTGTGTGCATGCGGTTGTAATACCTGAATTGCAGCGACTGCACGTTGTGGCACTAACGAATCTAAACGGCCGTATACGCGTAGCGTCGGTTGTTGAATATTGCCTATCTGATTACGTAAATCCACTTGCTGCAATAATTTCAACCCCTGCAATAAACTCGCTTCACACGGTGCTGGATAAGCCTCAATCGCTTGTTTTAATGCCTGCATATCATGCTTCGCTGATACCGAACCCATTGCTTGAATTGCCAAAAAACGTTGTACGGTTTTTTGATAATCCCGCGCTAATTGTGTTTCAAATTGCAGTAACACTTTAGGTGCTATCCCCAACCAGGCTGATTCTTTGGCAGTCTCTTCAGTATCCGCGACCGCCATAAAGTGGGGTGTGGATGCCACTGTGATCAACTTTAATACTTTTTGCGGATGACTCAGCGCCAATTGTTGCGCGAGCAAGCCACCTAAAGACCAACCTAAAATAATGGCATTATCGGGGATCACATTGGCAAGTTGTGCCACTGTTTCTTCTAGTTCAGCCAGAGGTATCGCTGCATTGTATCCAAATCCGGGTAAATCAATTAACTGCACTCGCATCGTCTCAGCTAACAAGGGCGCAACTTGATCAAACACGCCACTATTTAATCCCCAACCATGTAATAAAACAATATGCGGTAGGTTATTTCCAACGTTCGCGGGTAACTCATCGGGTAAAACGGATCCAAGGATCCGGTGTTGTAAAATCGAGGTCATGGTATGGTCAATATTGGCTGCGTGAAAGGGATTTTAATAGAACTACCAGTCTAAAGCAAAAACTATGAAAGGATCATTATGAGACCGTCATCCCCATTAACCACAGAGCTAAAAGCCATGTGGCATCAATGTGTGTTATGCCAAGAGCCTACTATTCTTACCGTCTGTGAGTTGTGTGAGTCTGATGCGGGTTTTATACAACATACTCTATTACGACAAAACCTTTGTGCTGTTAATGATACCGTGACCGCTGATTATCTTGAGCATGATGCTGTTATAAATGCCAAATTTGATGAATTATGGATCTTGGGGGTATATCACTATCCATTGACGTATTTGATCCCTGCGCTTAAGTTTCATGGTCAACGCCACTTTGCCACCTTACTCGCACAGTGGTTTGTATTGTATCGGGTAAAATACATGACGGATTTACCGCAAGTCATTATCCCAGTGCCCTTGCATTGGCGACGCTTTTTACTGCGCGGGTATAATCAAGCAGAGCTGATCGCACAAACCCTCAGTCAGCATCTACATATACCGATTGCTAAAACAGACAAAGATGCCTTAGTAAAACGACGACGCTATACCAAACCACAAAGTGAGTTAAATCAGGAACAACGCAGTCAAAATATGCAACATGTCTTTACTGTTAACCCACAAGCCATCGCGCAATATCAACATGTCGTTTTAGTTGATGATGTGATGACTACGGGCGCGACGATTAATGATTTATGCAGAACAATCTATCGCCATGCACCACACATCAAAATCAGTGTATGGTGCATCGCTTTAAGCACTATCGAATAGTAATCAACTTTGCCATAAAGACCGCATTGGCCATCAACTTTTCAGTGCCACGCCAGTAACCTCGAAAGTTAACATTATCAGCAAATCCAATCACCTGACCACGACCATAAGGATGTGCCACAATCGCTGAGCTTTGTGCGATTAAATCTTGCATTGCTTGAGCACTATAGCCGCCAAGTAATGGTTCCATCGAATACTTAGCAACACTAATAAACGGTTTATCCACGGCCTTGAGTACCATGTTGCTAGTTTTAAACATCGGCAACAGTGCATTCGGTTTAGCTTGATCGACTACGCCATACATTATTGGATGAGTCGTATCGACTAGCGCTTGATACGTGGCTCCGGCAACTAATTTTTGGGCATGATGCGCATCTTGGTCTGCAAAGTGTAAACCATCGTAACTAAACTCATTGTCAATCGCATCAGAGTCAAGCACACTAGCTTCTAATAAGCCTTGCTGTGCTAAGAACGCCGCACCACGCTTAGTCCCAATCGCGACACCACCATCTCGCACCCAGCTTTTAAGCGCATTAATATCACTATCACTTAAATTACGATAACTGCCTGAAGCAAAGACGATGTGGGTAAAATCAGCCATATTGTTACTACTAATACGATCTTGATCGACAACCGCCACCGGCATCATGAGGCGTGTATCAAAGTAATGCCAAATTTCACCGACTTCGGTTTCTGATATGCCGACACCGCCCACAATCATGACATTGGGTAACGTGGCAACTTGCATGCTCGGGCTGCCTAAATCAATCCCTTGAGGGGTTAATCCAGAGGTTAAACCGACTAATTGCACCGTTAAATGGTCAGCCATAGTACGTAATTTTTCTTGCCATTGCGCACTACGCTGTAATCCTGCCGGAATGATAATCGTCCCTGCAGCAAACTGCTCTACTGCACCTGACTGTGTTTTTGCTGAAAACGGTTTACCGGCAATACGTGCCTGCAAGTCATTAGCTAACACTCGATACAACAACGCTGGTGCAGACGAATCATCCCACGTAAACACATACGCCACTTTCGATGCGACTGCATGATTCATGCTTGGTGAAGATTGTTGATTATCGGATAGCTGCGTCACAAGGGTAGCATCGACTTTGCGTGCTTCACGCTTAGTTAATGACGTAAATGCTAAATTATATGCCAATGCAATATTCCAATTAGAGACATCATAAAACGTATTATCCGGAAAGGATTGACGGGTCGAAAACAACGATGAAAGTAAGCGATATTGTGGCTGTGCGGTCGTCACAAACAGCGCATTTCCCGCAGTAAATTCGATATTATTTACTTTGATATCACGAGTTAGCAGTGAAGTCGTAATATCATGAGCGTTGAGGTTGGCAACAATGGCTTGATTACGCTTCGCATCATGACTTAATGCGATGAGATAGCCGCCAACCTCATCTTGTTGTTGTAATGCTTGAGTCTCACGGGTGAACTGGGCATGGTGCTGCAAAAATGACGACTTGTGTGCCAACGCACCTGTAAACGTCGAAAAACTCGTGGTCACTTGGTTTTTGATGGTTTGAGCAAAACTCAATTGACCGTTTATCGAATCTTGCAAGTGTCCGCGTGAGCTGGCTTGTTCAAATAAAATACCTACCGCGCCATGCGCATCAGGATAGGTTGAACCTTTACCATAATAAAAATCATCAAAACGTTCTTGAGTGAAATATAATTGCGCTTCATCATCCAATGCTTGTGCATGATATTCGCCCAAAATATTAGTTAAATCGACATTTTGATCTGCCGTTAATGGATTTTTTCGTGACGGCACGCCAGGTTGAAAGAAATACGTTTGGTCAGTATACATTTCATGGAAATCCGTCAGGATATGCGGGCGCCAAGCTTGAAATTGAGCAACACGAGCACGCGATTCAGGATGCGTTAACAACAACCAATCTCGATTCAAATCAAACCAATAGTGATTGGTACGCCCGCTCGGAAACCGTTCTTTATGTTCACGATGTAACGAATTTGCTGATGGGTGCTTGCCTTTATGCATATTCGCCCATTGTGCAAAGCGCGCTAACCCATCTGGGTTCAGCGAAGGATCAAGCAATATCACAGCATTTTCAAGTAACTCATCCACTTGTGGACCTTGTGCCGCAGCGAGGTAATACGCAATCAACAACGCCGCGTTACTCCCCGATGGCTCATTGCCATGCACTGAATAGCCCATATACATCACTAATGGAGCCGACTTTTCAGGTACTTTTCCTGCCGTAATTGTGGATTGATGTTTTGCCTTGATTTGCGAGATATTGCGCTGATTTTCTGGCGTAGAAACCGTCAGTAACACCAACCTTCGTTGTTCGTGGGTTAATCCTGTCGTCTCAAGCGTGACGCGATCAGACGCCGCTGCCACGGCGTCCATATACGCCAGTAATTGATCATGACGTACATGCCATGTGCCAACGGGGTAGCCCAAAACAGATTCTGGCGTAGGAATGGCTGGGTCAAATGTGACATCTGTTGGCAGATAATCCAAATCAGAATGTGCCAGAAACACCGCTTGTGGATTCGCAGGGTCAAAGTTGATTGATGCATCACTGCTGTGCGCGGTATGTTGTGCATGCTGTGCATGTGCCGCCGTTGACGCAGCTAAGCTCAACGTACACAGTAAAAATAGTGTCTGACATGTTTTTTGCGAGGGTAGCAAGAACATATTCACTCCATTGTTTTTATTAGTTATTTGTTGGTATTGTCAGTAAAAAATGACATATTTGCAATTTTATCGTCCATAATTATCAAAAAGAGTGTAATACTTGACTGTTTTAGTCGGGTAATAGTGTTATTATATTTAAATATTGTTAGGGGTAACGAGGAAGCAACCTATGATTAATATTTCAGAAACTGCCCAAGCGCATTTTGTTAAACTACTTAAAAACCAAGAAGATAACACCAATATTCGCGTATTTGTTGTTAATCCAGGGACTGCCACAGCTGAATGCGGTGTGTCATATTGTACCACTGACGCTGTTGAAGCGACGGATGTACGCTTACCGTTTAATGGTTTCGATGCTGTCGTTGACCAAGAGTCGGCACCTTATTTAGAAGAAGCGTCGATTGATTTTGTGACTGACCAAATGGGCTCACAACTGACCCTTAAAGCGCCGAATGCTAAAGCACGAAAAATTGCAAGTGACGCCCCACTCATCGAGCGTGTTGAATATTTGATTCAAACCGAGATCAACCCACAATTAGCTAACCATAATGGTCAAGTAACCTTAACCGGCATTACTGATGACGGAGTGGCTATTTTACAATTTGGTGGTGGTTGTAACGGCTGTTCTATGGTTGATGTGACACTTAAAGATGGCATTGAAAAACAAATGCTAGAACAATTTGCCGGCGAGCTTAACGGTGTGCGCGATGCAACCGAGCATGCGGCAGGTGAGCACTCATATTATTAAGTTTCATTAATGCGTCCGGCATTTAAACAATTCGTGATTAAATTCGGCGCTGATCCCCAAGGGAGTTGGCGCCGTTTTATTCTTGGTCTACTTATTTTTATAAGTGGTCGAGCGGCTTATTACTCACCACTCAGCCTCAATCAGCTTGGTTGGATAGCGTGTGTATCCTCGTGATGCTAATTGGTTTTGGGTTTGCGATGATTGGTTATGTCGGTATATTTGCTAGCCGATTTAATCGCTTACTGTAAAGCCACCCAAGATGCCCACCTAATGTTAGTCCGCGCATCGTTTGTAGCCCCAATAACGCATACCACAAACCTAAATTCTCTAAGTCCAAGGTCAACCAGTAGACCAAGAAAAACCCAGCAAACGCACTCACAAACATACTATTACGCATGACATCTGCACGCGTTAACCCAATATAAATCCCATCCAGACAGTAACACCAATGAGCCAATAACGGTAACGCCACAATTAATCCATAGTATGGTTGAGCTGCCACAATAATGTCAGTTTGATTAGTTAGCAGCCCTAAAATGTCACTAAAACCCAATGCAAATAGAATGGCAAAGCTCAGTGCAAAAATACTCGACCACATGAAGCTGATTCCAATGTTTTGCCATTTTTGACGTTGATCGGATTGTCCTTGTGCCTCGCCGATAAGAGCTTCAATCGCATTTGCAATCCCATCAAGCCCGAGTGCGATTATAACGAAAAATTGCATCAACAATGCGTTGATTGCTGCAGCCTCCACCCCATATCGAGCGCCTTGATAAGTAACAAAGGCCAGACACAGTTGTAAAAATATAGAGCGAATAAACAGATCCCGATTCAAGGATAACAAACGATAAAAACGTGCAAGACGAAACCAATCGGGACTTAACATACGGATAGATGATGAGGGGATGTTGTCTGTGCGTAACAATGCCGGTATTGCCGAGCATGGTAGTACTTGTTCACGACCTCTCACATAACGATATATCATCGCGATACTGGCGATACACATCAACCATTCAGTGATAACAGTGGCATAAGCTAGCCCGGCAACGGATAAATCAAAGCCAAAGACCAATGTTAAATTGAGAACAATATTGGTTAAGTTACCTATGATTTGGATCCACATCACTTGCTTAGTACGTTGATGCCCCACCATCCATCCTATTAACACTAAGTTAAACAGGATAACCGGTGCATTTGCTACCCGAATCGAAAAATAAGTATGTAACGACGATTGTGCTAATGTAGGCAGTTCCGTATAAGATTGGATCCAAGCAAGTAGCGGTGCACTAAGTAAATAAAGTCCAGCACCAAGGACTAACGCACAGGTTAACCCTCGTGCGAGCTCATCAAACCACACTCGCTGAGCGGGTTCTTGTGTCAATGAAAACGCGCCATACTGCTGCGCAGCTAAGCCACTTATCGACATGCGCAAAAAACCCAACAGCCAAATAATTTGCGAGAGTAAAAATGTTCCTACCGCTGCCCCAGCTAATAATTGCGCATCACCTAGATGACCTAATACAGCGGTATCAACTAGCCCTAATAGTGGTTGAGACAAATTTGCTAGGATCAGGGGGAGCGCCAATAACAATAATTTTTTTGATGAAGCAGATCGCAGCACGGATAACCTTATATGCATAACACAGAATAGCTTATTAAGTTGGCACTTTACCGTAATTTACTTATACTATCTAACAATTATGCTGTCGTACTCTAGGTGCATGATAATCAAATCAATTTTCTTGTACAGGTCGCTATTAATTATGTCTAGTCGTATTGTTTTATTATTATTGTTTTGTGTTTGCTGTGTGAATGCAGCTTGGACCAAACAACCGGATGTTGCAGCTAAAACAGAAACATCAATTCCTACTGGAATGCTTGATAACCTTGTCATTTTACAGTATCACCATGTGTCGACTAAAACGCCAGCTTCGACTTCTATCGCGCCAGAGAAATTTGCTGAACATTTGGCACATTTATATCGTCATCATACTGTGGTTGATCTGTTTGACGCTATCAAAGCGCTCCGAACAGGGAACTCACTTCCCGATAAAGCCGTGGCGATTACGTTTGATGACGGGTTCAATAATATTTTACTCAACGCCCATCCGCTACTCCGTAAATATGACTTCCCGTATACCATTTTTATTAACCCACAACGGATTGATAAAGACCGCAATCAACTGACGTGGAACGAAGTTAAACAGATGGCACGAGAAAACGTCAAATTTGCAAATCATACACTGGACCATTTGCATTTATTGAACCGCGAATATCGCAACGGGGAAGAAGAATCTGACGCACAGTGGTTAACTCGAATCATGTACAATATCGACCAAGCAGAGACATTAATTGAAAATCAACTTGGTTATTCGTTGCAATTTCTTGCTTATCCTTACGGCGAGTTTGATACGTTTTTAGCGCAACACCTTGAACAACAAGGTTATATCAGTTTTGCACAACATTCAGGTGCGGTATTCAGTGGTAGTAATTTTAGTGCCCTACCTCGGTTCCCTGCAGCAGGTCGATACGCCAATATCAACACCTTAAAAGTAAAATTAAATAGCTTAGCAATGCCCGTTCTCGACAATAATATTCATTCACCCGTTGTCAATGAAGAGGGCTTTCCGTCTACACTAAAACTGACTGTTGCCGCTGCTGATTTGAATATGAACGCCATGAATTGCTTTTTCCAAGGCCATATACAAGACAAGAAAATAATTGAAAATTTGGTGGAGGTCAGCTTGCCAGAGGACATTCCTTTAGGGCGGTCACGAATGAATTGTACTGCCCCAAGTAAGACACAACAAGGGCGGTTTTATTGGTTCTCTCAACCATTTTTTAAGGCGAACGAGAACCAAGTATTTCCTGATTAAACAAACACGACCTTCGTGTTTATTCGGCATGCCCATAGGCAATGACTTTAGGCATATCAGCAATGATTTGTGCCGTATCACTCATTGCGATTTGTCCGGGTGCATGTTGAGGCTTAAAGCGTCCGATAACTTGCCCCAGAGGATTAATCACCACCACTGAACCAGAATGATCGACCAGATAATTGGGATCATCAGTGCTTTGTGACATCGAATACATCATTCCCATACTACGTACCAACGGATACAGTTGTTTATGCTCTGCTGTTGCACCGATAAACTCTGGATTAAAAAAGCCGACATACTCTGCTAAACGTTCAATCGTATCGCGCTTAGGATCGACTGATAAAAACCAGACTTTTATGGGTTGTTGATCTGCTGTAGCAATAATTTTTGGGTAGGCTTGATTCAGTGCAGCTAAGGTCGTTGGACAAATATCAGGACAGTAAGTATAGCCAACAAACGCTAACGTCCATTGTCCGGTAAGATCAGCATTGGTCATCGCTTGATTGTGATGATTAGTGAGTGTGAAGTCGACTATTTTGCGAGCAATAGGATACCACTGCATGAAATCAGTACCTGATGGGTGCGCTTCACTCATTGAGGATATCGCTTTGTGCGATGGCATGGGTGCTGACGATTTATTCATTTGATAACTGACTGCCAACCCAATAACAAACGCAACAGCAATAATAACTTTTACCAACATACTCACGCAGTAATTCCCTACTTAATTAAAACTATGACACCATTAAAGCGTAATAGGGATGTAATGATCAAGTAATAACACCACAAACAACACCATTAAATGAATAATGGAAAATCGGAACGTTTGCATCGCGGTGTGTTCATCAGGTGAATATTTTAGTTTGTAGGCATAATACAAAAAGCCAGCATTTAACACGCTAGAACCTGCAAGATAAATTAGATCCGCCATCCCTGCAAGGTAGGGTAATAAACACACTATGAACAACAATACCGTATATAACAAGACGAACGTTTTGGTATATTCAACACCATGTGTGACTGGTAGCATGGGTATTTTTGCTTTTGCATAGTCTTTTTCACGATGAATTGCCAATGCCCAAAAATGCGGGGGGGTCCACGTAAAGATAATCAGTACCAGTAATAATGGATAGGCGTGGATCTCACCGGTTACGGCTGTCCAACCCAATAATGGAGGAATTGCTCCGGCTAACCCACCAATCACAATATTTTGTGGTGTGGCTCGTTTTAAAAATAAGGTATAAATCCCGGCATAACCGACTAAACCCGCTAAGGTTAAAATTGCGGTTAATTGATTGATCCAAAGATCTAAAGCAACAAAGCCGAGAACACCTAAAATAAATGCAAAAGTAATCGCTTGCTTACTAGTTACACGTCCTTTGGCAACTGGACGATTGAATGTTCGCGCCATTTTACTATCGATTTCATGATCCACAACATGATTAACCACTGCTGCGGCTGAAGACAAAGCCCCAATCCCAAATAACCCCACAATTAAGGTTTGTGCAGGGATCCATGTTTCACTCGCCAGACACATCCCCACTAATGCTGTCAGTAATAACAATAGCACGACATTAGGTTTGGTCATTTCATAATAATCACGCCACGCGGCACGCTGTTGCTTGGCTGCTTGTTTGTTAGCAAGTTTACCTAATGAGGCACTATTGGGCATGTTAATCTCCTAGACGCGACGATAAAGGGTATATGTGGTCATCACCATGACCAATAAAAGACAAGCGGCGACAGCGTTATGTAACGTCGCAACGATAAGGGGTAATGAATATACAACATTACTAATACCCAACAATACTTGAGCTGTCAGCACTACCGCTATCGTAATACTGAGTTTACGTACCATCTTAGAGTTAGCTTGGCGATACAGGCTGATAGCCAGCCACAATAAATATCCCGTCACAATAACGGCGCCAAAGCGATGAAGAATATGCATGGTCATCCGTTCATTATAAGTATGTACGCCAAATTCATAACTTTGTGCGGCAGGCACGCTAAACGCGCCAACGAATTCTAATCGAGCTTGCCAATCCCCTTGGCAAATTGGTAAGTCCGTACAGGCTAACGAAGCATAATTTGCCGAAGTCCAGCCTCCAAGGGCAATCTGAGCAACCAGTAATATCAACCCTAAAAATGCAAATTTAGCCATATCACGCATCAAAGAATTACCCATTGGTAATTGATAAGGTGTCATGCGTAAATACAACAAAAACAAACATGATATTACAGTAAAGCCACCTAATAAATGCCCCATCACCACAACAGGAAGTAAATTCAGTGTGACCGTCCACATACCAAGCGCACCTTGAAAGCAGACTAAAAATAATAATAAAATCGGGAGTCTCAACGGCTGACCGACTTCGCGTTTAAACACAGCAATGCCCGCGATAATTAAAATACACAAACCGAGCGCACTGGCGAAATAGCGATGGATCATTTCATTCCATGCTTTTTCTACTTCAACGGGCCTATCTGGAAACGCTTCGTTCGCGGCATCAATGGTCAACTCGGTCATCGGCACGCCTAACTTGCCATAACAACCCGGCCAATCAGGACAACCTAAACCGGCGTCCGTTAAGCGGGTATAGGCACCGAGAACTATTACAACAAGGGCCAACAAAATGCTCGCCAAAACCAATTTCTTCATGTATTTACTTCATCCTATTCTGGATAATTTCAGCAGTTTTTTGATATCCGAAAGTATGTCTCGACTAGCCTGTACTGCTTGTTCTTTTTCTGGGTATAACGGATGCTTTAACATCCCGTTGTTCAACGTATCGACAATAAAAATACCATTAGGCGAGATATTTTTAAACATTTCATTTACATTTTTTTCGGGTAATTGTAACGTTTTAAGTTCTTTATGCTGACCAAGGGCTATCTCGTCATGATTTGCAGTTGTAACAGGTATCACTTGCAATGCAGCTAACTCACTGTTTTCAGTAGTAATTATAAGTGGTTCAACACGATCCATATGCTTCCCTAGTGCAATGTGAATTTGCCCCATCGCATACAGCGCATTACGGCAGGTGGCATCACATTTTTCTGGTAGCACGTACACTAAACGCCATAATGGTGGGAGATTGGCAAAGTCTTGGGCAAAATCAATCGGTGGTGACAATAACTCACCACGATTAGTGGCTGCTTTATTAAACCACTCATTTTCTAGTGCAACCTTAGCTAATATTACGGGCAAGACAAACACCACGACGAGCGCAATAATTGCTATTTTATTTTTCTTTTCTGCCACTTGATACCTCTTTGTATTTAACTGAATATGGGAATAACTAAATGTTTATACCGTGCTTATTATTTGGGATTTTCTTCTAGGTTCTGTGCCTTACGCCGACGTGCTATAAGATAAATCACAGCAGCTGCAATCGCTAAACCATACCACTGTAATGCATAGCCGATATGTTTTGCTGGCTCCATCACTACTGGTCGCCATTCGCGAACAAAATCTACACTCGGTTGTGTCACTGTAAGCATATAGGGCAACAATGGCAAATGAAGTAATTCGCTAATGCGCGTAAATTCAATTTGTTGAATGACTTTTGGAAAGACTCCATCAGCGATCGCAGTTTCTGTTATAAAACTATTTAAACCTGGAATACTGATCGCCCCAGACAGAGGCGCTTGTAATTCGTGTAAAGATGGGATCATCGGTAACGCTAAACGGTCTACACGCCCCGCTACCCAGCCTAGATTGACCAATAACCAACCTTGTTTAGTGTTAACCGGTACGATTAGCTTAAATCCAACCTGCCCATTATGCTGTTGATTGTCTAGCCATAACAACGAAGTACTCGATGCTTTAGGATCAATACTGATCTGAACATCGCGCACGTCATCCAAAGCAAGCATAGGAAGTCGGTCATGAGTAATAACACCCTGCTCGCTGCGCTGGTTGATTTGTGCAATACGTTCTTGCTTATCCAGATAACGGAAAACTTGCCATGTACCTAACACACATAATATCGTGACGACACACAATACAATTAAATGTGAAACTATAGTCAAAACATTGCTATGATGTGGCATTGTTTTTCATTATTGTATTGTAAATATAAAGGTCTCTTATGCTCATTAAAATCCTTATCGGAAGTTTATTAATTATTATGATCATTAGTTTATTTCAAGCGATGCGTGTCATGCTTGGTAGCGGAAAAGCGGATACTAATATGTCTAAATTTATCGGGCGAAGGGTACTGTTATCTGCCATCATTATTGGGTTGATTATCATTGGCGTTGCCACTGGTCTGATTGAAGCAAATCCAAGACCGTATTAAATAAAAAACCAGCGTACAATTAACGCTGGTTTTTTGTTACTTGTTTATAATATATAAACAAAGAAAAATAACATAACCCAAACCACATCAACAAAATGCCAGTACCAACTGCCCGCTTGGAATGCGAAATGATTATCAGGCGTAAAGTGTCCTTTTTGGATCCGGAACCACAATACTATTAATATTACCGTTCCTAACGTCACATGCATGCCATGAAATCCAGTCAACATAAAGAACGTATTACCATACATCCCTGAATCAAGAGTCAAACCAATTTCATACGCATGGATATATTCTTCAACCTGAAGCGCCAAAAAGATACAACCCAAGATAATGGTTAAGCCTAACATCCACGATAATTGTTTGCGTTTATCTTGCTCTAAACCAACATGCGCATAATGACAAGTGACCGAAGAGGTTAGCAGTAATAGCGTGTTAATCAAGGGTAAGCCAAACCAACCCATCTGAGTCGATTCTGTGCCACCCGGAGTTTGTAGTAGCGGCCACACGGCCTCGAATCCTGGCCATAAGACTTCATTAGTCATCGCGTTATTAGACGCTCCCCCTAACCACGGGATTGCAATGGTACGTGCATAAAATAATGCGCCAAAAAAGGCAGCAAAGAACATGACCTCAGAAAATATAAACCAAGCCATACCTTGTCGATATGAACGACTCAGTTGCTCCGAGTACAACCCTGACATCGACTCATGAATTTGATTCCTAAACCAGCCTGTCACCATAAATATTAATGTGGCGATACCCGCGAGTAAGATCCATTCACCATGCCCTTCTTTCCCTTTTGATACCTCTACGGTAAAGGTACCGGCTCCTACCGCAATTAAAAATAATGCTACGGCGCCAATGATCGGCCAGATACTTTGCTCTGGGACGTAATACTTTTGATATTCTTTTACTTCTTGCTGTGCCATGACGGCCTCCTTTACTCTGATGCTTGAGCCTGTGCTTCTGCGACTTTTTGTGCCGCAGCAGTGACATCATACAAAGTATATTGAACGGTAAAATACGTGACATCTTCAGGTATTTGCGGATCGACATAAAATTGCATTGGCATCAATGCGTCTTCACCCGCTAGCAATGGTTGGTTATTAAAACAAAAACATTCCGTTTTATTTAAGTATAACGCCGCAGTTCCAGGTGATACTGAAGGGATCGCCTGCCCAACAATATCTCTAAATGCCGGATTTTTCACATAAAACTCGACTTGATTAAGCTCACCTGGATGAACTTGAATGCGTTTCGTTTTTGCTTCAAATGCCCACGGCATACCTGTAGTGGTTTTGGTTATAAACTCAATCGTAACCAAACGAGATCTGTCTATATCAGTTGCTTCATAAACAATTGCAGTCTCATTAGTCTTGCCATTAATACCCGTTATGTCACAAAACACATCGTACAAAGGCACTAACGCAAACCCAAACGTAAACATCCCAAACACAATCACCACTAGTTTCACCACTAGCTTATTATTCTGATTGCTCGATGTTGACTGGTTCATCATTCGTGCCTTTTAGGTTTATGAGTTAAGTACAATTACTTAATTATCGGCGGTGTCTCAAAAGTGTGATACGGGGCTGGCGATGGAATTTCCCATTCTAGTCCCTCAGCACCTTCCCATACTTGGGCTGACGCCGGCTCACCTTTTTTGCGACACGCTTTAATTAACAACGCTAAGAAAATCAATTGTGATAATCCAAACGCAAATCCACCGATGCTGATCCATTTATTAAAATCAGCAAACTGTAATGCATAATCAGGAATTCGACGTGGCATACCAGCTAGTCCCACAAAATGCATTGGGAAAAATAAAACATTTACCGACACCAACGATGCCCAGAAGTGCCACTTCGCCAATGTGTTGTCATACATCACACCGGTCCATTTTGGTAGCCAATAATAAGCCGCCGCCATGATTGAGAATATCGCACCGGTCACTAATACGTAGTGGAAATGAGCAACAACAAAATACGTATCGTGATATTGAAAATCAACAGGCGTAATTGCGAGCATTAGTCCCGATAAACCGCCAATGGTAAATAACACAACAAATGCGATTGCAAATAACATTGGAACTTCAAATGTCATTGAACCCCGCCACATCGTCGCTACCCAGTTGAACACTTTTACGCCCGTAGGTACCGAAATTAGCATAGTCGCAAACATAAAGAACATCTCTGCAGCTACCGGCATCCCGGTTGTAAACATATGGTGCGCCCATACAATAAACGACAGTAATGCAATCGATGCCGTGGCATAAACCATTGAGGCATAGCCAAATAAAGGTTTGCGCGCAAACGTCGGAATAATGTGCGAAATAATGCCAAATGCAGGCAAGATCATAATGTAGACTTCAGGATGCCCAAAGAACCAAAATATATGCTGGAACATGACGGGATCACCGCCACCAGCGGCATTGAAGAAACTGGTACCAAAGTACTTATCAGTCAAGACCATGGTTACGACACCGGCTAAAACTGGCATCACCGCAATTAATAAAAACGCAGTGATTAACCAAGTCCAGACGAACATCGGCATTTTCATCCACGTCATACCTGGTGCACGCATGTTCCAAATGGTCACAATGACATTAATTGCCCCCATGATGGAAGAGATCCCCATAATATGAACTGAAAACACAAACAAGGCTGTACTATCACTACTATAGGTTGTTGATAACGGCGCATAGAAAGTCCAACCAAATGCAGGTCCGCCCCCTTCCAAAAATAAGGAAGACAACAAGATCAAAAATGCAAATGGTAAGATCCAAAAGCTCCAGTTATTCATGCGCGGCAGTGCCATATCCGGCGCACCAATCATCATCGGGATCAGCCAGTTGGCTAATCCAGTAAATGCTGGCATAACCGCACCAAACACCATAATCAAACCATGTACTGTGGTCATTTGATTAAAGAAATTAGGGTCGACTATCTGTAAGCCCGGTTGAAACAACTCGGCACGAATGATCATTGCCATCGCCCCACCGGTCAAAAACATAATAAAAGAGAACCATAAATACAAGGTGCCTATGTCTTTGTGGTTGGTTGTTAACAACCAGCGTTTAATCCCTTTAGGGATATGATGATGGTGGTGTTCATCATGCTCGTCATGATGAAGTGTATCAGTAGCAGTACTCATGTGGCGTGCCTCCTATTTACCATTTGCGTATGTGTGCACTTCGGATGCTTGAACAATATCACCTGTATTGTTGCCCCATGCATTACGTTGATATGTGATTACCGCAGCAATCTCTGAGAGTGTTAATTGTTTAGAAAAAGCTTGCATGGCGGTACCCGTTCGACCATTGAGTAAGATATCAATGTGACCAGTACGATCTTTCAATGCTACTGCACTGCCTTTAATTGCGGGAAATACGCCTGGCAGACCTTCACCATTTGGCATATGACACGCTGCACATTTGGCTAAATAGACTTTTTGACCCGAAGTCATCAAGTCATCCATACTCATGTTCATCGCTAACAAGCGGTTTTCTTCTGCTTTCGCAGTTTCAATCGCGGCAATTTTTTCAGCTTTCCACTCTTCATACTCTTGTGGGGTTTTAGCAATAACTACAATTGGCATAAATCCATGATCTTTACCACATAGCTCTGCGCATTGACCGCGATAAACGCCAGGCTCATTGACGTTAGTCCAGGCTTCATTGATAAACCCAGGGTTGGCGTCTTTTTTAATTGCAAAATCAGGTACCCACCATGAATGTATAACATCATCAGAGGTAATCAAAAATCGTACTTTTTGACCGGTAGGAATGACTAGCGGACGATCTACTTCGAGGAGATAGTTTTCACCTTTAGCAAATTTGTTTCTAATCTGTTCTTGCTGAGTGGCCAAAGTCGAATAAAATTCAACATCAGAATCCATGTATTTATAATGCCACTTCCACTGTGATCCAGTTACTAACACGGTCATATCAGCTTCAGAGGTATCTTCCATCGCTATCAAGGTTTTTGCAGCAGGGAACGCCATTAAGATCAGAATAATAAAGGGAACGACGGTCCAGGCAATTTCAACTTTGACACTCTCATGAAAGTTGGCTGGTTTCGCACCGCGAGATTTACGGTGTAAAAACATCGAAATAAACATGACACCAAACACAACGACAGCGATACCGACACATACCATAAACATCAACATGTGTAAGTCGTAGACTTGGCTACTAATATCAGTGACACCAGAACGTAAGTTCAGATCACTCCGTCCTTCTGATTCTAACGATTGTGCCAATGTCGGCAAGGTTATAAACATTGTTACTATTGTGACAAACATCTTTGTGAGTAGGTTCACTAACCACCTCCGTGAGAGTTAAACTCGCCTTAACAATCCTAATACGATGTCGTTATGTTCAGACTGAAGGTCATAACGAATCACTAGTTGTTAAGTATACTTATACTTCATGTGAATTAGATGTTAAACAATGTGCATAGAATAAACAATGTTTTTATAGGGAATAAATAGAAATAATTGTTATATGAAAACTATGGGGGGTGCTAACTGCGGAATCAAGTGCCTTTTATCGACTGGACGTAAATTAGTAATTGATTTATATATATTTATTTTGGGTAAAAAAAAGGCAACGTTCGAGTTATCAGACTCAAATGTTACCTTTTATGTATTTGTTGATCGCGTTTTGCTACTCAGCTTATGGACTACATCCAATCTGCATTTCTAATGACACCGACCGCTATTCCTTCGATATTGAAGGACTCTTCGGCTAAATCGACTTTTATCGGAGTAAACTCTTCATTTTCGGCATGAAGCAAGACATGTTGTCCATTTTTTTCTAAGCGTTTGACGGTAACATCATCGCCGACACGGGCAACGACAACCTGACCATTATGGACATCTACGGTACGGTGTACCGCTAATAAATCACCATCTAAAATACCAATATCTTTCATCGACATCCCATTGACGCGCAATAAGAAGTCCGCTTGTGGATGAAACAAATTAGGATCAACTTTATAATGTGATTCCACATGCTCTTGTGCCAAAATAGGTTCACCCGCTGCAACTCTTCCAATCAACGGCAAACCCATCTCTTCAGGTATATCATCTAATGGAATATTTAATTTTATGCCACGCGAGGTTCCAGCAAGGATCTCAATCACGCCTTTGCGCGCTAAAGCTTTAAGATGTTCTTCCGCAGCATTCGGTGATTTAAAGCCTAAGTGTCTAGCAATTTCGGCGCGAGTCGGCGGCATACCGGTTTCAATCATCGTTGCTTTAATCAGATCAAGTACTTCTTGTTGTCGAGGTGTTAGTGGACGCATAACCAGCCTGTTAATTAATACAGTTACTGGTAGTATATCCAGTATTATTTTAAATACAAGTCCCTTTAATATCCCTATTTTGTTTTTACATGTATAATTGCGAAAATTTTATAGGTGAACATCAACCCCATGTCCTTTTTGAGAAAATTATTTTTATCTTTGTTGTATTGGCCCATTCGCTTATGTGTCAAGCCACACACAATCCCTGCCGATGTGACGGGTGAGTTGGGCATCGATCCCAACCGACCTATTATTTATATATTACATACTGACTCAGTGACTGACCAACTCGCTCTTGCTTTTTCGACTAAACGCTTAGGTTTACCGAGCCCTTTATCTCCCTCAGCCTTTGGTAACAATGAACATGTCTCTTGCTTGTATTTGCACACTCAAACCCCTTTGTTCAGCAAAAAACCGGGCAAAACCAATATCGAGTCGCAATTTACTCAACTGTTTCATACCCATAGAGAACAGCCTGATCTAGATATTCAAATGGTTCCGGTATACATAACTTGGGGTCGAGCACCGGAAAAATCCAAGCCGGGTTTCTCCGATCTCATCGTTGATGTCGCCTCGCCAAGTTGGTTGCGTAAGATATTTATCGTGTTGTTTTTGGGGCGTGATAATTTTGTGTCATACTCTAAAGCGGTGTCTTCACAGTTTATGGCGCAACAGCATGGCACTGATGAACACATTGCTCGTAAATTGCTTCGTGTAGCTGCAACGCACTTTCAACGCAAACGCCAAGGATTAAACGGCCCTACGCTTCTAGAGCGTCAAACGTTACATTCCGCTGTAGTGGGTTCTGATTCTGTCAAACAAGCGATGCGTGAGTTAGTCCGTAGCAAAAACGTCTTACCTGCTAAAGCCAAACAAGAAGCCCATAAGTATTTAGATGAAATTGCAGGTGATTATCGTGAGGGCTTAATCCGTTTTGCTAATCGGATCCTTACCCCAATTTGGAATAAAATTTATAATGGCATTACCGTATCTAATGCATCTAAAGTCCGTGAGCTATCCCGTAACGGCCATGAAATCATTTATGTACCTTGTCATCGCTCGCACATGGATTATTTACTACTGACCTCTGTTATTTATAATGAAGGCTTAGTCACTCCTCATATTGCAGCTGGGATTAATCTTAATTTTTGGCCAGCAGGTCCTATATTTAGAAAAGCAGGCGCATTCTTTTTACGCCGAAGTTTCGCTGGAAACAAGCTCTATACCGCAGTATTCCGTGAATATTTAGAGTTATTGTTTAACAAAGGTTATTCTGTCAAATACTACCCAGAAGGGGGGCGCTCACGCACCGGCAGATTACTCCCTCCAAAGACCGGCATGTTAGCGATGACCATTCAAGCCATGACTAAAGGGATCAATCGCCCTGTGAGTCTGGTGCCGGTTTATATTGGCTATGAAAATGTCATGGAAGTCAGTAGTTATGTCAAAGAACTAAAAGGTAAATCAAAGAAAAAAGAATCGCCTTTACAAGTCCTTGGTGCTATCAAAAAATTACGTAATTATGGTCACGGCTATCTTAATTTTGGAGAACCGATCCAGCTAAATCAATTTTTGGACCAACACGCTAAGGGTTGGAGCCTCCCCGTTGACCAAGACGATATCCATAAAAAACCACAATGGCTAACCCCAGCAGTAAACCGATTAGCCGATGATATCATGTTAGAGATTAATAAATCAGCCGCACTCAATGGGATGGCATTAGTATCATTATGCTTATTAGCAAGCAAAACGATGACCATGAGTCAAACCGAAATGGAACATGCAATCAGTGATTATTTGACGTTATTCCGCACATTACCTTTCTCAGATACCATGTCGATCCCTGAATATAATGCGTCAGAATTAATTACTAATACCTTATCTTTAAAGCGTCTACAGACCGAAACTGACGAGTTTGGGACATTGATATCTCCGCAGCCAGATAACGCGGTGGCCCTAACTTATTATCGCAATAACATTATTCACCTGTTTGCATTGCCTAGTCTAATTACTGCTCTGGTGTTTGCTAAAAATGGCTGTGAAAAGTCGTTTATTTTAACGACCATAAAAACGATCTATCCCTTATTACACAAAGAACTGTTTATCTATTTTACAGTAGATGAAGCACTCACTTATGCCGATGAATGTATTTCACAACTCAAAGCACAAGGGCTGTTAGTCCAATCAGGGCGAAAAATAATGCCTCCCGCCTCCACTGATGCATCGTTTCATAGTGCATGGCTACTGGCACGTGTAATGCAAGATACGTGGCAACGTTATGCGATTGTCTTAACAGTATTAACCAAAAACGCAGGTGTGAGCAGAGGTGAATTAGAACGTGAATCTCGTAAAATCGCCGAACGTTTATCAAGTTTATATGGGGTGAGTTCTCCGGAATTTTCGGATAAAAATGTTTTTGCGACGTTAGTCAATGGATTACGTGAAAATGCGTTATTAACATCGGATGATAGCGGTGCGTTGCATTTAAATGACAACTCCACCGCGTTACATGATTTGGTCAATCAGATTGTCTGGCCAGAAATAGTCCAGCACTTACAAAAAATCTAATCACTGCCTAAGAAAAATTGATAAGCAGCGTTGCCTGTATGCTCTTGGTACGTATAACCAAGGGCATGTAAGTGCTCTTCAAAATCTGCGCTTAAATACTCTGGTAAATCAAAACCAACTAACACTAGCCCTTCAGCCGCGCCATGGTTACGATAATGAAAGAGCGTAATATTCCAACGCTCGCCCAACGTTTTCAGAAAGTGCATTAATGCGCCTGGATATTCTGGGAACTCAAAGCCAAATACGCGCTCTGCAATCGCCACCGGCGGCTTTCCACCCACCATATGTCGGATGTGCAGTTTTGCTAATTCATCATTAGATAAATCAATCGCTTCATAACCATTTTCCGCTAAGGTCGCCGTCAGCTCGGCATACTCTTCTAGCCCGCGTTTGAGTTTAACACCGACAAAGACATAAGCTTGTTGGGCATTGGCGAACCGGTAATTAAACTCGGTAATATTGATCCCACCTAACACTTCACAAAAGCGTTTAAACGAACCGGTGACTTCAGGTATTTTAACCGCAAATACCGCTTCTTTTCGTTCACCCAATTCACAGCGCTCAGACACATAACGCAACGTATGGAAATTAATATTCGCACCACATAAAATCCCACCAAAATGATGCCCAGTGACTTTATGCGTTTGACAATATTGACGGATACCAGCAATCGATAATGCGCCCGCAGGTTCAGCGATCACACGTGTATCATCAAAAATATCTTTTATGGCTGCACAGATCTCATCATTACTTACCGTGATAACTTCATCAACATATTGCTGACATAAACGGAATGTTTCAGTGCCAATGGTTTTCACTGCCACACCGTCAGCAAAAATACCAACCATCGGTAATGTAACCGGCTCTCCGGCTGCTAAAGCGGCTTTTAGGCAAGCTGATTCTTCTGATTCTACTGCGATAATTTTGATTTCGGGTTTCAGTTGCTTAACATAAACTGCAATCCCTGCGGCTAAACCGCCCCCACCTACCGCTACAAATAATGTATCTAAATCCGGTTGTTGCTCTAACATTTCACGCGCAATCGTACCTTGCCCCGCAATCACATCAGGATCATCAAATGGCGGAATGTACGTTAACCCCCGCTCCGCACATAATGCTTGAGCGTACTTAGATGCAGTATCAAAACTCGTTCCATGTTGCACGATTTCAACCCACTTACCACCGAAGCGACGCACCGCATCCACTTTAATATCAGGAGTGGTTTCTGGCATCACGATGGTGGCATGGATCTTCTTTTGTTTCGCCGCGTATGCCATACCTTGCGCATGATTACCCGCAGATGCAGCAATCACACCCTTAGCAAGTTGCTCGTCACTAAGCTGGCTAATACGATTGTAAGCACCACGCAATTTAAAGGATTTTACAGGTTGCTGGTCTTCACGTTTCAAATAAATCTGGTTGCCAAGTTCACTCGACAACCGATTCATCAAGACACAATCCGAATTGACTGCAGCCTCATAGACTGGGGCAAGCAGGATTTTCTTTAAATATTCATTGGGACTTACATGGCTCATTTTAGATATCTTCTAGTTTAGACGGATCACGAACGGCACCTTTGTCAGCACTGGTCGCTAACATCGCGAAATTACGCAGTGCTAATGACACTTTACGCTCACGATTAACCGGCTTGTATGGACGTTCACGTGCTTCCATTGCAGTGCGACGAGCTTGTAATTCAGCATCATCAAGCACGACATTCATGGTACGGTTTGGAATATCAATCGCAATCATATCGCCTTCTTCGACCAAGGCTAAACCACCGCCACTGGCTGCTTCAGGAGAACAATGACCAATCGATAAACCCGACGTGCCTCCGGAGAAACGACCATCGGTAATTAATGCACAAGCAGCACCTAAACCTTTCGATTTAAGATAGGTTGTTGGATAGAGCATTTCTTGCATGCCTGGTCCGCCTCGAGGGCCTTCATAACGAATGACAACCACATCACCGGCGACGACTTCATCCGCTAAAATAGCATTAACAGCATCATCTTGTGATTCATAGACGCGTGCTGGACCGGTAAATTTATGAATAGACTCATCTACACCTGCCGTTTTAACAATACAGCCATTTTCGGCTAAGTTACCAAACAAGACGGCAAGACCACCTTCTACACTATAGGCGTGCTCAATACTACGAATACACCCGTTTTCACGGTCACTATCACTTTCATCCCAGCGACAGCTTTGACTAAACGCTTGTGTTGTACGAATGCCCGCTGGCCCTGCTCGGTAGAATTTGTCTGCTTCAGGATTATCACGCGTGATATCCATCGACGCGATAACCTCTGCGACGGTACCACCGGCAACGTGTTGCGAATCTCCGTGTAATAAACCGGCTTTATTTAATTCATTCAAGATCCCCATAACACCACCGGCACGATGCACATCTTCCATATGATATTTAGGGGTTGAAGGAGCTACTTTACAAAGATGCGGGACTTTACGCGATAAACGATCAATATCATCCATCGTGAAATCAATTTCACCTTCAATTGCTGCAGCTAATAAATGCAAAATAGTATTGGTCGAGCCACCCATCGCAATATCTAAGCTCATGGCATTTTCAAACGCATTAAAGTTTGCAATATTACGTGGCAAAATACTTTCATCATCATCGCCATAATAGCGTTGACATAATTTAACGATTTCTTGACCGGCACGAATAAATAACTGCTCACGATCGGAATGCGTTGCCAACATTGAGCCATTGCCTGGTAGTGATAATCCTAACGCTTCGGTCAAACAGTTCATCGAGTTGGCAGTAAACATGCCAGAACACGACCCACATGTAGGACACGCTGAGCGCTCAATCTCGTCCGAATCTGCATCAGAAATATTATCATCCGCACCCGCAACCATTGCATCGACTAAGTCTAGTTTGATGATTTGATCAGACAGCGTGGTTTTGCCCGCTTCCATTGGTCCACCAGAAACAAAAATAACCGGTACGTTTAAGCGCATCGCTGCCATTAACATCCCTGGGGTAATTTTGTCACAGTTTGAGATACAAACAATCGCATCAGCACAATGTGCATTCACCATGTATTCAACAGAATCGGCGATGATTTCTCGCGAAGGCAAGCTATAAAGCATACCTGCATGCCCCATCGCAATGCCATCATCAACCGCAATGGTATTGAATTCTTTGGCGACACCACCGGCCGCTTCAATGCTACGAGCAACCAGTTGACCCATGTCTTTTAAATGCACATGACCCGGTACAAATTGTGTAAATGAATTGGAAACCGCAATAATTGGCTTCCCAAAATCACTGTCTTTCATTCCTGTGGCTCGCCACAAGGCACGAGCACCAGCCATATTACGGCCTTGAGTGGTCGTTGCTGAACGAAGTCTTGGCATAATATTTCTCTCTTTTTTTAACGCTAAATCAACAATCTTAAATCTATTTGTAAACCGGCGTTAACCAGTTCCATTTATCAGGGGTTTGGCCATTGAACAAACCGAAGAACATATCTTGGACTTCTTTAGTAATCGGTCCACGTCCACCATTACCAACCGCGATACCATCAACACTGCGCACTGGCGTGACTTCTGCGGCAGTACCACACATGAAGATTTCATCAGCCAAGTACATAGATTCGCGCGGAATGTTTTCTTCGCGGATTTCATAACCTAATTCTTTTAATAATGTCATACACGTATCACGTGTAATACCGGGTAAAATTGCGGCTGTTTTTGGTGTTGTCATAACGACTTTGTCACGAATAACAAAAATATTTTCGCCCGCGCCCTCTGAAACATAACCATTCACATCCAGCGCAATCCCTTCACCATAACCATGGCGTCTAGCTTCCATTGAAATCAGCTGTGAAGACAAGTAGTTACCACCCGCTTTAGCGCCAGTTGGTAACGTATTAGCGGCCAATCGTGACCATGAAGATATGCCGGCATCGACACCGTGCTTAAGGGCTTCTTCACCTAAATATGCCCCCCATTCAAAGGCCGCAATACTGAGTTCGGTTTCTTGTCCAAAAGGAACTTGAATACCCATGCCTAGATCACCATAAAATGCGATTGGACGGATATATGCTGATTTTAAATTATTGGCCCTAATGATATCCATCGTGGCTTGATTCACTTGCTCAAGAGTATATGGAATAGTCATACGATAAATTTTGGCGGAATCAAATAGTCGACGGGTATGTTCTTGCAAACGAAACACACACGTTCCTTGATCGGGCGTATTGTAGGCACGGACCCCTTCAAACACAGATGAGCCATAGTGAATTGCATGCGTCATCACATGTACCTTCGCATCTTGCCAAGGCATGATGTCACCGTTAAACCAAATTTTTTCTGCTGGGGTTTTAGCCATTGTTTTTCCTTTATCGTATACCAGCACGCGCAATTTTTTGTGAAATAACGTGCAAAATGGATTATCTAAACGTATTGATAATACACCCTAAACACACTTTCTGATAGCGCAGGATGATAGTACCAACGTAATTTTTAGTTTGGCAAGTTGAGCATAAGCGAGATAATGTCGTATTCACTGATGCTTAAAATATGGTCACTGATAGAGCGAACGCTCCGAATGCATAGTAAGCCTGAATTTTTTATAAAATGCAACACTGATCGTTCGTCTAGTTTTTACTTTTTTCGTAAAATCCTGTCCTACCCTTTGCGTGCCTTTCTATAAGCTTAACTCATTACATAGTTTATCGATTAAGGATTTAATATGGCACTTGCCGTTGTTTATGCCCGTAGCGCCTTTGGAATAGAGGCACCATTAATTACCATTGAGGTACATATATCTGCCGGATTACCCGCATTTAACCTAGTCGGTTTACCGCATCGCAGCATCTCTGAAGCACGTGAGAGAGTCCGCAGTGCCATAATTAATTCGGGTTATACGTTTCCCGCCCAACGCATTACCATTAACTTATCCCCTGCGGATTTACCTAAACATGGCTCGCGCTTCGATTTAGCGATTGCAGTGGGCGTCCTCAGCGCAAGTGGACAAATCAATCAACAACATTTACATCATTATGAGTTTTTAGGTGAACTCGCATTATCCGGCGAGTTACGTCATGTTGAAGGGATATTGGTCGCAGGTCTTGCGCTTCCTCCCGACAAAACATTGGTCTCCAGTCAAGCCAATCGTAACGAGTTAAGTGTGTTACCAAATATTAATGCGTTGAGTGCACTGCATTTACGTGAGGTCGTGGCGCATCTCAATAACACGCAAGCATTAATCCCAATAACGCATACACCGCAACCCGCAGAGGAGTATTTCCAAGGATTGGACTTTGCCGATGTCATGGGGCAAGCACAGGCAAAAAGAGCCTGTTTAGTTGCCGCCGCAGGTGGGCATAATTTACTCATGTATGGCCCTCCTGGCTCCGGAAAGACCATGCTAGCTCAACGAATTGCCACGATTTTACCCGCGCTATCACAACAACAAGCATTGGAAAATGCATCCATAAATAGCGTGGGTGGACTCAATGTTAATGCGTTATGGCGGCAGCGTCCGTTTCGCCAACCCCATCATAGTGCATCGATTCCGGCATTAATCGGCGGCGGAGTGCGCTTTAGCCCAGGAGAAATATCTCTGGCACACAATGGTGTCCTATTTTTAGATGAACTCCCTGAATTTACCGCCAATGCCTTAGAGCACTTACGACAGCCACTAGAAGCTAAAACGATTACCTTGGCCAAAGCACAATATAATATGACACTACCTGCTAATTTTCAGCTTATTGCCGCCATGAATCCAAGTCCGACTGGGGATATTTATGATGGACGTAGTACTTATGACCAAAATATGCGGTATTTACAGAAGGTATCTGGACCGTTATTAGACCGAATCGATATCCAGATTGAAGTCAAAAAAGTCAATCTCAATCAAGTCAAAAGCGTGTCTCTGCCGTCACTGGCTCCAGCCATAATTGAGCCAGAGGTCAGATCGGCACAATTGAAAACACAGGTTATCGGCGCACAACGGATCCAATTTAACCGGCAAGGAGTGTTAAATGCGCATTTGTGTCCAAAACGGATCAACGAATTTTGTATCTTAAACACGCTGTCTGAGGACTTTCTCGGCTGTGCAATTGAAGAGCTGGGGTTAACAGCAAGGGTTTATCATCGTGTGTTAAAAGTCTCACGCACGCTTGCAGATTTAGACACATCAGATTCAATTGAATTACCGCATATTCAGATGGCGTTAAGTTACCGAGCATTTGATCGGTTTGTACACCATTACGCTCGTCATGAACAGCTTTTGTAGGATGTTACTTGCTCTGCACGACTTATCCAATAGCGCCTTACAAATCAAACATGGCGTGGATTTTAGGTTCATGTTGATTGGCTTTCAGGCAACACAGACCTATTTGGTATGATTCAATATCATCAATAGTAATAGCGGTCACTTGATTCAATAACGATGAACTATTTAATACAATTGTCGGGACAATACCAATGCCAAAGCCTAGCGCAACCATACTAACAATGGCTTCATTGCCTCCAACAGAGGCATATACCTTGGGTCGAATGCTATGCTCTGCAAACCAGTGATGAACGATGCGCTTTGACGGCCCACTTTCTGGCATAATGATTTGATGCTGGCTCCACTTGATCTGCTTAAGGCGCGTGATCCCTAGGCTTTTTGGCACTATTAAGACTAACGGTACCGTATCAATCGCTTTGAATTTAATATCATGATGCATTTGCGGGGTTTGAATAGAGATCGCCACATCTGCTTGACCTTCTAATACTTTATTTATCGAGAGCGCCGGATCGCCCGTCACTAATTTAATATCTACCTGGGGATGTAATGCCCGATAGTTATTAAGCATTGCCGGTAAATGAGAGTGTGCTGCAGTGACCGAACAATATACGCTTAATTCACCATTCAGCTGTTGCTCTTGTTGAGCTAAATCAGATTGCAGCGTCTGCCAATTTGCGAGCGTCTCAGTGCTAAAGGTTAAAAATAATCGACCACTTTGCGTTAGCGACACTTCTCGATTATTTCGCTCAAACAGACGCGTGCCAACGGATTGTTCTAAACGTTGAATGGCACGACTCAGCGTTGAAGGGGTAATAAACATCGCTTGTGCCGTTTGACCAAAATGTAACGATTGCGCTAAATGATTGAACATTGCTAAACTTTTAATATCCACGGAAGTCATCAACCCCTTGCCAAATATGGTTATTGCACATATTGCAATATAGTTTTGCAAATATATCATTTTTCAATACATTAATCTTGCACTATATTCACTACCAATCGTCACTGATTACCCAAATTAATTGCATACAATGAGAAAACTGGCTTGTATGTCATTCTGAGCGAACATTTATTAGCTTGAAACTTATAGAGAAGACAATGGCAAATTATTTTAATACCTTACCTTTACGCGTACAGCTTGATCAACTTGGTCAATGCCGTTTTATGGACAGAAGTGAATTCGCAACAGGTTGTGATTTTCTAAAAGGCAAAAAGATTGTCATTGTAGGTTGTGGTGCTCAAGGCCTAAACCAAGGTTTAAACATGCGTGACTCAGGCTTAGACGTAGCATATGCATTACGTCAAGCAGCTATCGATGAAAAGCGTGAATCATTCCAACGTGCATCTGATAATGGTTTCGTTGTTGGCACTTACCAGGACTTAATTCCTACTGCTGATATCGTGTATAACCTTACTCCAGATAAGCAGCATGCATCAGTTGTTGAAGCTGTTATGCCATTAATGAAGCAAAACGCAACATTATCTTATTCTCACGGTTTTAATATCGTTGAAGAAGGTCAGCAGATTCGTGAAGACATTACAGTTGTGATGTGTGCACCAAAATGCCCAGGTACTGAAGTGCGTGAAGAATACAAACGTGGTTTTGGTGTCCCTACCTTAATTGCTGTTCACCCTGAAAATGATCCACTAGACCAAGGTTGGGAAATTGCTAAAGCATTAGCATCTGCAACCGGTGGTGATCGTGCAGGTGTGCTTGAATCATCTTTTGTTGCTGAAGTTAAGTCTGACTTAATGGGTGAGCAAACTATCCTATGTGGTATGCAACAAACGATGGCCATCCTTGCTTATGATAAAATGGTCGCAGACGGTGTTGATCCAGCATACGCCGGCGCATTGATTCAATACGGCCTAGAAGCGATCACTGAAGCACTTAAGATCGGTGGTGTAACGAACATGATGGATCGTTTATCTAATCCAGCCAAAATTAAAGCTTATGACCTATCGGTTGAATTGACTGAGTTGCTACGTCCTTTATTCGAAAAACATCAAGATGACATCATCAGCGGTGAATTCTCTAGAACGATGATGATCGATTGGAGCAACGATGATGCAAACTTATTAAAGTGGCGTGAAGAAACGCGTTCATCTGGTTTTGAAAATGCACCAGTATACGAAGGTACCATTGACGACCAAGAGTTTTTCGATAAAGGTATACTCTTAGTTGCGGCAATCAAAGCCGGTGTTGAACTTGCGTTCGATGTCATGGTTGAAGCTGGAATTTTACCAGAATCAGCATATTATGAGTCACTTCATGAGACACCATTAATTTCAAACACGATTGCACGTAAGCGTTTATATGAAATGAACGTTGTTATTTCTGATACTGCTGAATACGGCAACTACTTATTCGCTCATGCAGCAATTCCATTAATTGCTGAACACATTATGCCTAAAATGACGAGTGAATACATTGGTGGTGGCTTAACGAATACTTCAAATGCCGTTGATAACATGCGTTTAGTTGAAGTGAACAAAGCGATCCGTGAGCACGGTGTTGAGTGGGTTGGTGAAGAATTGCGTGGTTATATGACTGACATGCAAGCAATTATCGAAACCAACTAAAACAGATTATATCGCGTTGTGCTAGCACAACGAGATGACCTTCTGTCGTTAGGTGCTTTACTTTAAAGCCCTTTTGCCCGGCCAATTTGGCCGGGTTTTTTCGTTTTAGCCCGTTGTTTTATCTGGGTGAACAATACTCTCCGACTCCACAATATGAGTGTTGCTATTTTGCAACGCTGCTATCACGTTACTTACCCCCAAAAATACTCAATTTTGTAAGTTAATAACGGCACTTTAGGTTAGAGATCACTGAATATCTAGCTTAGCGCCCCCCGCAAATCCCATCAATATCAACTGTGTCGCTAAATAGCAACACCATGAAGTAACCGCTAAAATAACTTATTGATTTTGTTGTATAAAATACATGGCATATAAAGTGCATTATGTGTTTTGAGTTGAGTAAAGTGTGGTACTAGTACCCTTGTAACCTGCTTGAAGCAACAATTAACTCAGCTTAGAGCAGGTTAACGCTTTTAACAGTACTTTCTCTATTTCACTCACTCAATCAATTTTTTAAAGGGATGTACATATGAACACAAATGAAATTACACGCTATACCCGGATCGGAGAATGGGTTTTTGAAGTCAAAATGGTACGTGCTTTAAAAGTACAAAATTATGGTGACCCATACACATCATGTGCTTCCATGACAATCAATGGTAGTGATCTGTATATTGATTCACAAATGACTCGTGACGGCGATGATTTCAATAGAAAAGACTTTTTAACCTTTTATAAATTTTGCCAACAAATGGAAGTACAACACGCCTGTTATGACAAAATCAAAAATGGTGATCGTAGCCCTCGTAAAATTGAGATAATTCAAAGCAGCCAAGTTAAGCCGGTTGTACAGTTAGGAAAAGTTTCTTAGTCTACGCCCCCAAAATAAATGCGTATTTAGATATTAAAGAACCCCGTTCAACAACAATAAAATCACACACACAAATATTCACTTTAGTTAGACATCAAGCCACAGTAAATGTGGTTTTTTTTATGCTTTGGAGGGTGTTATGGATTGTGCTGACTTACCCGCAAATTGAAATAACATCAAACTCACCACACCAAAAAAACTAAATCCAATAATTATCGGCGTGATCGTTGCGTTCAAGTAACTATCGATAAATAGTGCAATAGGCACCGCAATAGCGGAACTAATCGCACCTATTAACGCCGCGCCTATACCGGCGACTTGTCCAAGCGGTTGCATCGCAAGTGAATTCATGTTGCCAAATAAAATTCCAACAAAAAAGAAATCAACAAATAATCCGCCAATGAACATGCCTACAGGAGGTAAGCCAGAATAATATAAAGTCATTATTAATAATCCAAAGGACGTTAATATGTGTCCATGTAAGGCAATATGACACAAACGTAACATGCCAAATTTTTCGACCAATTGTGAATTAATAAAAGAGGCAACCCCAATAGAAAAGGCCAACGTCGCAAAGATATAAGGGAACCATTCACCCATCTTATACATTTCTTGAAAAACGGTTTGTGAGGCGCTAATGTACGCCAAAAATCCACCAAAGATACAACCAGTCAACACAATATATGCCATAACTTGACGGTGCGTTAAAATATACAGCGCAGACTCACGGGTTTGCGATAACGAAAAAGGCTGACGTACATCTTTAGTTAATGTTTCGGGTTGGCGCAGCATAAACCAGATGCCAGTCAAAGCTCCCATCACTAAAAATCCAACTAAAATATACCACCAACCGGCAAATTGCATGATCAGCTGCCCGATAACCGGTGCCAACATAGGTACTAATACAAACACCATCATGATAAATGACATGACTTTTGCCATCTGATCACCCACATAGATATCTCTGATAATGGCCATCGCGGAGATCCGCGGTCCAGATACGCCAAATGCCTGAACAAATCGTCCAAATAGCATCATTTCCATCGTCGTTGCCAACATGCAAATCACGGTGCCAATACTAAAAATCGTGAGCCCTAATAAAATACTAGCTCGACGACCTTTAGAATCCGCAAAAGGACCAAAAAAAAGTTGTCCAAATGCCATACCAATAAAGAAAATACTCACCAAGAAATGGTTTTGTTGTGAGCCACTACTATTTAGTTCATCACCCATAATCGATAACGCAGGCAAAATTGCATCAATGCACAGTGCCACCAACGAGGTTAGCATTGCCATCAAGGCGATAAATTCAACCATAGGTAACGTCGGTTTTGCATGAACGGTATAGTCGTCAGTAGGCGTAGTCATTATTTTCTATTTTGATTGAGTTAGACCGCGCAAGGATACGCAATTGTCTGCACTTAGGCTAGGTCTTTGATCTTGCCATTACGTAAACTATAGATCCAACTGTGTACGTTTAAATCTTGCCCTCGAGCTAGAGCATCTTTGACAATAGACGACTTGGAGACATTATCAGCTTGTGTGAGAACATTGAGTTCACATAAGCGAGCGGCTTTGGCTTCGCCGACCAAACCACCTAATTCATCATCATGAAATGCAGCAATATCCTTAATATGCCCTAACCAGTTATCTATCAAACCGAGAGGCTCATTCGTCAAAGCTGCATCAATGCCACCACAGCCATAATGACCACACACGATCACATGTTTTACCTTAAGCACGTCCACCGCATATTGTAATACCGACAAGCAGTTAAAATCGGTATGCACCACTAAATTAGCCACATTGCGATGAACAAAAATATCACCGGGTAATAAATCTACAATTTGATTAGCTGGGACGCGTGAATCAGAACACCCAATCCATAAATAAATAGGCGATTGCTGTTGGGATAAGGTATCAAAAAACTCAGGATCACGCGCCATCGTCTCATCGGCCCATTTGATATTGTTATCCAGTAAACGTTTTATCTCTGGCATTGTCATTTCCTTTTATTATTTTTATTTAGTCGCAAATATCGGACTAATGCGCTGCAACGGCAGTTTGCCCATCGCGCACGCATTACCCAATAAAATCAACAATACCCCAACCGCAGATAACATTGACCATTGATAATCTTCAAATATTGTAGACACGATAAGTGCAACAATCGGATAAATTAGCACCACATACGCTGCGCGATCAGACCCCATTTGTTGGACTAATTTCATGTAACAGCCAAACGCAATCACTGAGCCAAAGACGGCTAAATAACATAACGCGATATAAAATGAAGGAGCGGTAGGTAAGACTAGCGGAGTTTGCGTTACGAGCAAACCCAGTCCAATTAACCCGCTACCGTATAGCATAGTATAAAAGTTGAAACTGACTACAGGTACTGTTTCGAGAGTCTTTTCGGATACAATATTGCCAACGGATGCACTGGTAAACGAACCTAACGCAAACAAGATCCCAAGAATGATATAGCCTTGTTGTTCCATGCCTTTCAACTCTGGAACAAAAATCGCCGCAATGCCGATAAAGCCAAGCGTTGCGCCGACGACTACATCAAAGCGGATAGGTTTGCCCAATAACACGCGACGTAAGATCACGTTAAAATACACCACACTAGAACTCATCAATGCCAGCAACGCACTGACAATATGTTGCTGAGCCGCATACAAAAATGAATAGTCCAACGCATATAAAAACAAACCACCAGCAAGAAATGCTCGATGGATACGCCATGAAAATTTTAATGGGTAGCCTTTAAATAGGACAATCAAACCTAAACATACAGCAGCGATAAAAAAGCGGATGCCAACCGAATAGGTGGGATTAATCACATCCAGTTGAAAATTGATGGCAAACCACGTCGTCCCCCAGATCAGGGTACATAGAATAAAATAAGCGGCATTAGGCATCTTAAGTTCTGATCTGCCCGTCACCGAACACAACAAATTTTTGCGTGGTTAACGACTGTGCGCCCATAGGCCCATATGCATGCAGTTTAGAGGTTGAAATGCCAATCTCTGCGCCTAATCCCAACTCGCCACCATCAGAAAAACGAGATGATGCATTGACCATAACCACTGCAGAATTAATTTGCTGTAAAAATGCTTGTTGATGGGCTTTGTCTTCAGACACGATCACCTCAGTATGCCCTGAATTATGTGCTTGAATATGTGCCACGCCAGCGTCAAAATCATCGACCACGCGCACGGCAATCTCCATCGCTAAGTACTCTGCAGCCCAATCCGCTTCTGTGGCGAGTTGGGCATCGGGTAAATCAGCAAAATACGGTAAGCTATCGGGACATGCATGAACTTTAACTTGGTGACGTGCAAACATCAAAGCAATGCGCGGTAACAATGTTGCCGCAACCGCACGGTGAATCAATACAGTTTCTAATGAGTTACACACACTGGTACGCTGGGTTTTGCCATTTTCTAAAATCGCGATGGCTTTGTCAGCATCCGCAAATTCATCGATGTACAGATGACACACCCCTTTAAAATGTTGGATCACTGGAATTTGGCTATGCGTTGATACAAACCGGATCAAGCCTTCGCCGCCACGAGGAATGATTAAATCAATCGATTCATGTAATGTGAGCATCGTGTTCATAATCGCACGGTCAGGATCTGGGATCACTGTCACCGCAGCACGATCAATCCCCTGTGCATCGAACACTTCATGCAGACATTGTGCTAACGCCATGTTGGAATGTAAGGCTTCTTTACCGCCACGCAAAATCACCGCATTGCCCGCTTTAAAGCACAACGCCGCCGCATCGATGGTCACATTCGGTCGTGATTCATAAATCATTCCGATGACACCTAATGGAATGCGCATTTGCCCGACTTGTATGCCACTTGGCATGGTTTGCAATTCACTGATCGCACCCACGACTTCCGGCTGAGCCGCAATTTGCTCCACCGCAACCGCAATCGCTTCGATACGCTGCGCATCGAGCATTAAGCGATCTTGCATCGCTGCATCCATATTTTCGGCTTGCGCATGCGCTAAATCTTGGGCATTGGCCGTCATAATCGTTGCTGTATTGTTGCGAAGCGCAGTCGCAATATCACGTAATACCCTATTTTTTTTGTCCGCAGATAAGTTAGCCGTAATTAAAGCGGCTTTTTTTGCTTGTTGCGCGGCAGTGGTAATACAAAAAGTCATGTTATTTCTCTTTTATAAAATAATTAAGTTATCGCGATGGATCACTACATTTGCAGGTGTATAACCTAATATGCGCTCAATTTGGTCGCTATGATGCCCTTTAATGTGTTGCATTTCTTGACTGGAAAACAAGGCAATGCCTTTGCCTATATGCAGATTATCATGCATCACGTCAACGGCGTCGCCTGGTTGAAAATCGCCCGAGACACTCACCAACCCGCGCGGTAATAATGATGCACCTTGATTCACCAGTGCGTGCGCGGCTCCCGAATCAATATGAACCCGACCTTTGCTTTTTAGGGTATGCTTTAGCCACTCTGAACGTGCCGTGTTACTGGTATCTTGCGCTGTAAATAATGTCCCTTTACAACGCCCCTCTGCTAATAAAGAAAACACCTCAGGATCTTTGCCATTGACAATCAAAGTCTGGATCCCAGAAGCGGTACAGCGTTGCGCTGCTTGGATCTTGGTTTGCATCCCGCCAGTACCGACACTACTGCCGGCACCACCGGCCATGGCTTCAATGTCAGGCGTAATATGTTCAACTTTATCAATCAAGTTGGCTTGTGGATTTTTGCGAGGATCGGCATCAAACAAACCATCAATATCAGAGCAAATAATGCAGGTATCGGCTTGCGCCACTAACGCCGTATACGCGGCTAAATTATCATTATCACCTACTTTGAGTTCGTTAATGGCCACCGTGTCATTTTCGTTCACAATCGGGATCGCGTGATGACGAAGCAATTCTCTCAGGGTATTTTGAATGTTAACGTAACGCTGACGATCATGCAGATCATCCATGGTTAATAATATTTGCGCACAAGGCTGATCAAAAAAACGCGCCCAATTTTGCATCATTTGCGTTTGCCCAATTGCAGCCATAGCTTGTTTTTCTGCAATTGATGGCGGGTGATTCAATGGCATCGAGCTACGCCCAGCCGCGACGCTACCCGAAGAAACAATGATGATTTCTTTGCCTTGGGTTAACGCAGTGGTAATAAATTTAGCGATCGCTAACAAATACTGAGCAGAGCAACCCGCATTCGCGCCACCTGGAGCAATCAACGAACTACCTACTTTTAGAACGGCACGTTGCCATGAGAATACTTGCATAATTTTCTTCAGAAAAGGGTTAATAATCATAAAATTAGATAGTGTAAGAATACGGTATTTACAATAATAAACAACCTAGACCACCTGCTATATTAGGCTATTTTCATTCCTTTTTTCCCCTTTTTAAAAAATTAGAGTATCATATATGCCTTAAAATTATATCAACCTTACAAATAGGAATCATTAAATGCGTCGTATCTTACTTGCATTATGTGCACTTACGTTACTCCCAATCAGCACTCTTCATGCTGATGCTATCAAGCAAACTAAAGGCAATTTTGAAGATAAATTCCGTCAACTTGATGAAGTATTACCTACACCTAACGTCTATCGTAATGCTGCCGGTGAACCAGGCCATCAATATTGGCAACAGCAAGTCGACTATACGATTGCCGCACGCTTAATTGAAGATCAGCGTCGTCTAGAAGCGACTCAAGACATCACGTATTACAATAACTCTCCAGATACGTTGAAGTACTTGTGGGTGCAACTTGACCAAAACAAATTTAAAGATGACTCAATGTCTGCGCTTACCACTACATTTGGTGGGATTGGCAACCGTGGCCCAGGCACCAAAAGCATCTCCGATGACGAACCGGCACAGATTTCTTTAAGTGCGCTACGTCGTCAGCAATTTGTCGATGATACCGAGCTGGGTTATACCATTAGCCGTGTCGTTGATGGTTTAGGCAATACATTAAGCTATACGACCGTCGGTACACTTATGCGTGTCGATTTACTGACTCCGCTTAAATCGGGCGAACGTACCCGTTTTACGATGGATTTTGCCTTTAACATTGTTGAAGAAGATGCCGTATCAGCACGTGCTGGTTACGAGCACTTTCCTGATGATGCGCGTGAAGGCGGCAATGATATTTTCTTACTTGCTCAATGGTTCCCGCGTTTAGCAGCCTATACCGACTATGAAGCTTGGACCAATAAAGAGTTTATTGGTCGTGGTGAATTTACCTTAGAATTTGGCAACTACGATGTGTCATTGACGGTTCCTGCCGATCACATTGTTTCTGCTACTGGTGTGCTACAAAACCCGAAAGATGTGTTAACTGCTGAACAACAACGTCGTTTAGAACAAGCTAAAACCGCTGAACGTACCGTTTTTGTTGTTACCGAAGAAGAAGCGTTAGAAAACGAAAAAGCTGGCACTTCTGATAGCAAAACATGGCGCTTTACGGCTAAAAATGTGCGTGATTTCGCATGGGCATCCTCTCGCAAGTTCATGTGGGATGCACGTGGTTATCAGCAAGGTGGCAATGTCATGCCTGTAGTTATGGCGATGTCATTTTTCCCGAAAGAAGGTGGCGATTTATGGAAAAAGTATTCCACGGAATCGATTATCCACACGATGGATGTGTACACACGTTTCTCTTTTGATTATCCGTATCCAGTCGCGCAATCAGTCAATGGACCGGTTGGCGGAATGGAATACCCAATGATCACGTTTAACGGCCCACGTACTGAGTTACAAGATGATGGGTCACGCACGTATTCTCAAGCTGAAAAACGTTTCCTAATTGGCGTTGTTATCCACGAAGTCGGTCATATTTACTTCCCTATGATCGTCAACTCTGACGAGCGTCAGTGGACGTGGATGGATGAAGGTTTAAACAGCTTTTTAGATGGTGTTGCCGGCCGTGAATGGGATCCGACCATCCCTTGGGGTGTAGAGCCGCGTGATATTACCGGTTACATGAAATCCAGCGTGCAAGTGCCAATCATGACGCAGTCTGATTCAGTCTTACGTTTAGGTCCTAATGCCTACACTAAGCCTGCTGCTGCCTTAAATATTTTACGTGAAACGATTTTAGGTCGTGAATTGTTTGATTTTGCTTTTAAAGAATACGCACAGCGTTGGATGTACAAACGCCCGACTCCATCTGATTTTTTCCGCACAATGGAAGAAGCATCAGGTGTTGATTTGGATTGGTTCTGGCGTGGTTGGTTCTACACAACAGACCATGTTGATATCTCGATTGATCGCGTGTACCAATTACGTTTAGATACAGAAGATCCTGATATTGATTTTGCTCGTGAGCGTCAAGAAGAGCTTGATAAGCCAAAATCGTTAACGGATGAACGCAATAAAGCTGAAGGTAAAGAGTTATGGGTTGATCGTTTTTCTGACATCAATGATTTCTATGACGAAAACGACCGCTTTACAGTGACGAACAAAGAACGTAACTCGTACAACAAATTCTTAAAAGATCTTAAACCTTGGGAGCGTAAAGCCCTTGAGCGTGCGGTAGCTGAAGATAAACATTACTACGTGATGGATTTTTCTAACCACGGTGGCTTAGTCATGCCAATCATTTTGGAAATGACGTTTACTGATGGTAGTACCGATATGATGCGTATTCCTGCTGAGATCTGGCGTCGTACTCCTAAAGCGGTGAGCAAACTGATTATTACTGACAAAGAGTTAGCCTCGGTCACCGTTGATCCACGTTGGGAAACGGCTGATGTTGATACGCAAAATAACCATTATCCGCGCCAAATCATCAAGTCGCGTATCGAGTCATATAAATCAAAACCACGCAGTGGCAAGGTTTATCGTGACATCATGCATGACAGCACGACGGAATTAAAAACCGAAGAAGATGATGCGACTGAAGATGGTGCAACTGATGACAATGAAGGTTAGTCGATAATGAGTATACGAACGACATTATTGCTATGTCTGATCGTGATGCTTAGTATGCCGGTGTGTAGTGTGTCTGCACACCAGCAAAAATCAGGCTTAACGACTGTACTATTTAATCCTCACACCAATAATATTGAAGTGATGCATCGTGTTTATATGCACGATGCAGAACATGCTGTGAAAACCTTATTTGATAAAACGGCCGATATTATCAAAAGTGCAGAGACTCAAGCCCAATTCGCGGAGTATGTCGCTCAGCGTTTTGCATTATATGATGAACTTGATCAAGCGTTTGCGTTGGATCTAGTCGGTTTTGAAGTGGAAGGTCAACATTTTTGGATTTACCAAGAAACCGCAACACCTCCGAATATAGGTAAAATTAGTGTGCGCCATGATGTGTTACGCGATATTTGGCCAGAACAAAATAACTTAATTAACTTTGAAGGTAAAGGACAAGTGCAATCGCTTGAGTTTGCTGATAATGTGGAATTATTGAGTGTGGAGTTTGCACCTCACGCGCACTAAATTATTGCATTTAAACGTATCAAGGTTATTTTACACTACACATAAT
>JAQXDG010000102.1 GCA_029251505.1 Glaciecola sp.
TATCACCATTTGATTCAGTACGAATACGTTTGTAAAATACGTATAAAATATTAATTATGATTTTTTTAATAACCTTGCCATTGCATCACCTAAACCAGCGACGGTTAGGCCATACATTCTATTGCTCATGAGTTGTTGAATTATCTGAATCGAATGGTGATAACGCCACACTTGTTCAGGCTGCGGATTGAGCCACACACTGCTAGCAAAATGAGACAAGAGCTGATTAAGATAATGCTCGCCAGAATGTTCATTCCAATGTTCGACACTGCCGCCAGGGTAGGTGATTTCATAAGGGCCCATCGTGGCATCACCGACAAAAATACATTTATAGTCACGACCAAAGGTACGTGTGATTTCATTGATTGAGGTGGTCTGAGTGCGTCTTGCATTATCCTTCCACACCCCTTCATACACACAATTATGAAAGTAATAATACTCCAGATGCTTAAATTCCGCATGAACAGCACTAAACAATTCTTGGATTTGACGGACATGTGCATCCATCGACCCGCCAACATCAAAAAATACTAATACTTTGACTGCATTGTGACGTTCACGACTCATTTTAATATCCAGTAGACCTGCGTTTTTCGCTGTCGCCCCTATAGTATCGTGAATATCGAGTTCTTCTGTTGCCCCAGTGCGTGCAAATCGACGTAACTTGCGTAATGCCATTTGAATATTACGTGAAGACAAAGATTCATCATCGGATAGGTTTTTAAACTCGCGCTTATCCCAGACTTTTACCGCTGAAAAATTACGGTTACCGTCTTGGCCAATGCGTACACCTTCAGGATTATCACCATAGGCACCAAACGGTGAGGTGCCGCCAGTTCCAATCCACTTACTGCCACCTTGATGGCGTTTTTCTTGTTCTTTAAGGCGCTCTTGCAAGGTCTCCATGAGTTTATCTAAGCCGCCCATGGCTTTGAGTTGGGCTTTTTCTTCAGGGCTTAGGCGCTTTTCTATTTCTTTACGGAGCCATTCATTGGGGATGGACTGATCAAATATATCGATCGCTTGCACACCTTTAAAATACTCCGCAAAGGCGCGATCAAATTTATCGTATTGTAATTCATCTTTGACCAGTATCGTGCGCACCAGAAAATAAAACGCATTCAGATCGCTAAACACCACTTCTTGTTTTAGTGCATTCAGTAAATCTAACAACTCACGCAAGGTTGTTTTTATCTGGTACTTTTTTAGTGTCAGAAAAAACTCAATCAGCATAACCGCCCTACTCCATTAACGGTCTTGACGACGAGCCATAAACATCAGCTTTTCAAACAAATGAATGTCTTGTTCATTTTTCATTAATGCCCCATATAAAGGCGGTAAATCCGCTTTATGATCGGCACTATGCAAGGTTGCTGGATCAATATCCTCGGCCATCAACAATTTTAGCCAGTCAATCAGTTCTGAGGTGGATGGTTTTTTCTTTATGCCGGGTACATCACGGATCTCAAAGAAACGCTTGAGCGCGGCATCCAACAATTGCTTTTTCAAATCGGGGTGGTGCACATCGACAATCGCCTGCATTTGCTGCGCAGTAGGAAATTGAATGTAATGAAAAAAACAACGACGTAAAAATGCATCCGGTAACTCTTTTTCATTATTACTGGTAATAATCACAATCGGACGTTGCACGGCTTTGACCCACTGCTGCGTCTCATAAACGTAAAACGTCATCTTATCGAGTTCAAGCAGTAAATCATTCGGAAACTCAATATCTGCTTTATCAATTTCATCAATGAGTAACACGACAGGTTTATCAGCGGTGAACGCTTCCCATAACTTGCCCTTGATAATGTAGTTACTCACATCATGAACTTTATCGTCACCGAGTTGTGAATCACGTAAACGCGATACCGCATCATACTCATATAGGCCTTGTTGAGCTTTGGTGGTGGATTTGATATGCCATTGAATCAACTCAGTGCCTAAACTCTCAGCCAGCTGCTCTGCTAGCATGGTTTTGCCTGTGCCTGGCTCACCTTTGATTAGTAAAGGTTTTTGTAGGGTAATGGCTGCATTGACTGCTAATTGCAATTCATCACTTGCGATATAATCGTTAGTACCGGTAAATTTCATAGGGGTGTCCTTATTCATTAGCTCGCCACACTTAGTAACGTAATTATTGTCCACAACCTATCATCTAATCTGAGTGATAACAAATAGATACGGATGAGGGAAATCTATTAATGGAACATATTATCTAATCATCTTACTGACTATTACCCTGCTTACT
>JAQXDG010000104.1 GCA_029251505.1 Glaciecola sp.
CGCTCGACTCATTACACCCAATGTCGATGCTGCTAAACATTTCTCATTTGAAAATCTTTACAACGAGCACAAAACTAAACTCGCCGTATAGTAGCGTTATTAACAATTACTACTATCTTATATCAAAATATCACTTCAAAAATGTGCTAGTCTCATTGATTATAGGCTTATAACTAGACTGTATAACAGGATACAGTCTAGTAAACAGATTTAAACCTACGTTTGAGCATCATAATAAAAGGAAAAGACACATGCACATCTTTGACGACAATTCCCTATCGATTGGCCATACGCCATTAGTTAAACTAAACCGTGTAACTGGCGGTAATGTCTATGCAAAAATAGAATCACGTAACCCTAGTTTTTCCATCAAATGCCGTATTGGTGCCAACATGATTTGGGATGCCGAAAAACGTGGCGTCTTAAAACAAGGTATTGAACTGGTCGAGCCGACATCTGGCAACACCGGTGTCGCTTTAGCATTTGTTGCTGCATCTCGTGGCTATAAATTAACGCTAACCATGCCTAGCAGCATGTCATTAGAGCGTCGTAAACTACTCAAAGCATTAGGAGCAAACGTTGTTTTAACCGAAGCCCCTAAAGGTATGAAAGGCGCTGTTGCAAAAGCCCAAGAAATCGTCGCCTCTGATCCTGCTAAGTATTTGTTGTTGCAACAGTTCGATAATCCTGCAAACCCTGAAATTCATTTTAAAACTACCGGTCCTGAAATTTGGGAAGATACTGATGGTAAGATTGATGCATTCGTCGCTGGTGTCGGTACGGGTGGTACAATTACGGGTGTCTCACGTTATATTAAGCAAGAGCAAGGTAAAGCAATTACCACTATTGCTGTTGAGCCTACCGATTCTCCAGTTATTACTCAAGCATTAGCCGGTGAAGAATTAACACCCGGTCCACATAAGATCCAAGGTATTGGTGCAGGCTTCATTCCAGGTAACTTAGACTTATCGTTAATTGATGAAGTTGAGCAAGTCACTAACGAAGAATGTTTCGCTATGGCTGACCGTTTATTAAAAGAAGAAGGAATTTTAGTTGGTATTTCTTCTGGTGCTGCAGTTGTAGCAGCAAAGCGTTATGCCGAACGTCCAGAAAATAAAGATAAGCATGTTGTGGTTATCTTAGCGTCTGGAACGGAACGTTATCTGTCCAGTCCGATGTTTGCTGGCGAATTTACCGAGCTAGAAGAAGTTCAGTAAAATTCAATAGCGCCGATATAAAGAGGAAGCTGATGCTTCCTTTTTTTATGTCGGTTGTTTTTAAAAGGTTAAAGGTAATAAAATGAATGTCGTTAAACGAGTAATAGGCATCTCAGCCATTTTATTAACAATACTACTAACTAGCGGTTGTGATAATGACTCGCGTGCATTTTCTAAGATCGGTAGTGATCCAGAAGAAATTGCCATTAGCTTTGTTGAGTCAATCTATGAAAGTGATTCGTTAGACTACGCCAAATCCATATCAAGCCCTAGATTAGCAGGATTAATCGACCGCTATAGAACCAATCGAAATGTGCAAAAGAATCTATTCTATCAAATGTATGACAAAGTCGATATTCAGTCAGAGAGTCAAGGTCGAGCAGGACGACAAGAATACGCTAAACAAGCATCCATTATAGTCCTACTAAAAGGCGAGTATGATGGGGATATTATTGTACAAATACGGACGATTAAGCTTTCTAGAAAAGGCCGTGTCTGGCAAGTCAATGCCGTCGAAGTGTCCAGTTTTTAGTTGCCTGTAAACCAGCATATTCAACTGATACCCGTAAACTACACATAAGCGCTAAAATCAGGTTGGCGCTTTTCAATAAAAGCACTAAATGCTTCTTGTGCTGCATCTGAGTGCATTGCCGATACAAATATTTCTAATTCTTTGAATACGTGTTTTTTGACTTCTTCGTGATTAGATTTAAGTAGCTGCTTAGTTTGCATCATCGAGATCCTCGGTAACGCAACGAGTTTAGCAACCACTTGGTTGATCTTCTGATCAATATCTTCAGGTGCAATGACCGCGTTAATCATTCCCGCATCGCGTGCATCTTGCGCGCTAAAGGTTTCACCTAGCATTAACCATTCAGCGGCTTTCACATGACCGGTTAAACGAGGCAAAATATAGCTAGAGGCGTACTCAGGTACTAGTCCTAAGTTAATAAACGGCATCATAAATTTTGCATCCGGTGTGGCATAAACAAAATCACAATGTAGCAATAACGTTGTGCCAATTCCAATTGCGAGTCCTTCTACCTTGGCCACAACCGGTAAGCTTGATTCCATTAACGCAATCATAAACTGCTCAGTGCCGTTTATTGAATTACTATCATGGCGTTTAATTGAGGCAAAATCATGCATATCATTGCCTGCGGTAAAGCACCCTTCACTGCCTTGGATAACAATGACACGTGTTTGATGGTCATGTTGCGCAAAGTTGATGGCATTAGCGAGATCGATATACATTTGTTGGGTGAAGGCGTTTTTTTTGTTGGCGCGAGTCAGAGTGAGCGTTAAAGTCTTGTCGTGGTGAGCGATACTGACATCCGTCATAGGTTGATTTCCTGTAGTGTGTGTCATCAGAATAGGTGTGTTATATTGTTTTTACTGTTTATACTACCGACTAACGTAGTATACTCATAAAAAGTCTAAAAAGTACATAAATGTGAAAAAGTTATTAACATTTTTCCCAATGCACTATCAGCATTGGTTGACACTTATTATCATCGCAATTGTTGCGATTGTGTGTCATGGGTTGGGCTCACAATTCATCGGCACGATGGAGTTTATCCACGCTCAAGTTAACGCAGGTCAGTATTGGCGCTTGTTGACGCATGCCTTTTGGCATACCAACACCAATCATCTTTTACTTAACCTTGCTGGCCTAGCCTTACTTTGGGCATTACATGGCGAGCATTATCGAGCTTGGAATATCGCAGGGTTGTTAATTTTTTGTAGCATTATGAGTGCGTTTGGCGTGTGGTTCTTGTCACCGCATATTGATTATTATGTGGGGCTCTCTGCAGCATTACATGGGTTATTTGTATTTGGTGCGGTACGTGATGTGCAGCACAAGCGCTTTTCAGGGTGGTTACTACTCGCAGGTGTAGCCGTAAAACTATACTTAGAACAACATCAAACGACGGATACTACCGCAGCATTGATTAATGCTACGGTTGCGTATGATGCACATATTTATGGTGCCATCGCCGGGGGGGGGTATGCGTTAGCTTACTGGTTGTTTAGCTTTTTGCGACAAACGTCACCTGATACTGCCCAATCCCCTCGTACTTAATGATCGTATGTTGTACTTTTCATTATTTCACTTTCCAGGTGTGTTCTAATATAGTTTGCTGGTTGCTCAACACTCGAGCCATGAACGTCGCACCTAGCTGAATACTTCCAACCCCTTTGGGCGTTCCCGTCATAATCAAATCACCCTCTTCGCAAGTCATAAACGCATTGACTTCAGCTAAAATATCATTGGGTTTATGCAACATTAGATCAAATGTAGCTAACTGTGTCAGCTCACCATTGATATAAAGCTCAAGACTCAGTTCCTCAATCCGACCAGGGATTGAAACAAAATTACTCAGCACAGCGGAACCATCAAAGGATTTTGCCCGCTCCCAAGGTAAACCTTTTGCTTTTAATTGAGATTGGACAGCGCGTTTGGTCAGATCTAAACCGATACCTACGCCAGAAAGCGTTCCATCTTGCACCACAAACGTCAATTCAGCTTCATAGTGAATGTCTTCTTGTGGATCAAACGTCATTCCATCAGTGATTGCAGAGTTGGGTTTGATAAAAATGACAGGCTCTGTAGGCATTTCATTGCCTAGCTCGTTGATATGCTCTACATAATTACGGCCAATACAAACAATTTTGGATGGCGTAACACATTGACCATCTAACCTAATCTGTTGCATTAGTCGCTTTGTCAATTGGTGCCGTTTTATCTTCGGCTTCGGCAGCTTCTGCTAAAGCTAACTTTTCACGTTCGGCTTTGCTTATATATTTAGGCTTGTTGTTTGTTGCTAATTTTGCATTCGCTTTTTTGATCCGCGCTTTTACGATTTGAATGCCTTTTTTACGTCTATTCATAGAAGAAAATTCATCTTGTTTTAGTATCCCTACATTTTATCTGCTTTTCACCAATATGGTAAATATTATTCACCAGTACATACGTACTTGAAATGATTGCCGATGCTGGGATCGTAATAAATGAGAGCATTTCATCATTCCACGCATAAAAGCTCGTATCCCCGTCCGTTAAATTGACTAATTTCAATACTTTTTTATCCGTCGATAATTCACATTGATTTTCTTTTTTCATTTTCGATTATTGCCACAATCCGATTAATGCTTATTTCTGACAAGTTCCACTCATAGCCATTAAAATCGGTGGTATTCATAAATTGCACAACAACCGTATCAATGTCTTTATGGTATTCAGCTAGGCTTTGATAGCCCGGTAATAACCCACCATGTTCATAAACATATATATCTTGATAAATGGCTTGTTCTGCTGCATTAGTAAACACCGAACCATCATTTAGTGCGCGCAAGAACAGTCCCACATCCTCAGCCGTTGCCAACATGCCATACTCAGCAGTTTTAAAATCTTCGTCAACTCCGACGTAATAACCGCTCATTACATTATCGATGTCGTCGACATCATTAAGTGAAAAGAATGTATTGTCTAATCCAAGTGGCGTTAATATATTTTCTTGAATAAATTGCTCATTACTATGGCCAGTAACCTTTGCGATGATTTTTCGTAATAACAGATAATTAGTATTTGAATATTCATATCCTTTATCTGGAGCGAAACTAGTTGGCATGGCCAGCGCATAGTCTAAGTTACTTTTTTTATTTTCAGGTGCATCACTCCAAAAATCAGCACTATTAGTGAAATTTGGGATCCCACTGCGATGTTGCACCATTAATCGTAAGGTAATGCTATCGGCATATTCTATTTTGCCAACTAGCTCAGGGAAGTATTTATCCAGAGTTTGATCTAACGACAATCGATTGCTATTAGCGAGTTTGGCCATCGAAACGGCGACATATAATTTGCTGATACTCGCAATTTTAAATAGCGCATCTGGCTTCGCGGGTATCTCTAGATGTTTATCATGCCAGCCTGCGGTATAAAATTGTGGAGCATGATTGTCTGTATCAACGTCTGTATCAACGCCTGTATCAACATACACAATCATGCCATCAAAGCCATGACTTAAGGACTGGTCGACTTGTTCTTGTACCGTATTAGGTAACGGCAATATCCACGCCTTGACCAAAATCCAAGGTACAAAGAATAAAGAAATGACAGTACCAACGAGTAATATTACTCTGAAAATATTGGTAAATGTTTGCTTATTGAATTTAATAACGTTTTACCTCTAAGTTTTTTATATTCAATTCTCATTCATTCGCATTTAACAATGTTTCTATCCACATTTTTGCTTAAAAAACTCAATAGTGCGTTGCCACGCAAGCTCTGCATTTAGTTCGTCATAGCGCCCTGTCGAATCATTGTGAAAACCATGGTTGGTATCTTTATACATATGCATTGTATATTCCACATTATTCGCTTTTAAATCGTGTTCATACTCTGGCCATGTAGCGTTAACGCGTTTATCCAGTTCAGCGAGATGGATCATGAGTGGGGATTTAATATTTTTACGTAGTTCTGCGCTGGCGGGCGTGCCATAAAACGGTACGCCAGCACTAAGCAGATCGGCATCAACTGCAGCTAAATAATTAACCATATAACCACCAAAACAAAACCCTACTGCACCTAACTTACCGTTGCTGTTCACATGCGCCTTTACAAAATGCGCAGCTGCGACAAAATCATGTTGAATTTTAGCGTTGTCTAACGTTTTTTGCATGACACGCCCTTCATCATCATTGCCAGGATAGCCGCCTAACGGAAATAACGCATCAGGCGCAAAAGCGATAAAGCCAACTTTAGCGAGTCGTCTTGCCACGTCTTTAATATAGGGATTTAAGCCTCGGTTTTCGTGAATGACCAACACAACAGGCATCTTAGCACTCTTATTCGTATTATTCTGAGGCACAACCAGATAGCCTCGCCCTTTGCCGTGTCCCTCTGGAGAGTCGAATTCTGCGTAAGTCGCTTTAATATCTTCATCATTAAACGATACTTGCTCAGCAAACGCGTAATTAGGTAACAGAGCGGAGGTTAACACACTCATGGAAAAGCCAAGGGCAGCTAACCCACCCAATTTTTTGATAAAAGTACGGCGGTCGATTAAGCCATGGGCGTATTCATCGTACCAATCAAATGCTTCTTGTGGGATGTGATTTGTTTGTGCAGAATTCATAACTGTTCCTTAGTTTGTTTGCAAAATGGTTTACAATCCTTGACGTTTAATACAGCCTATCCATCAGTGCGCGCGCAAATACGCACGCAATGACAAATTTAGCTTACAAATTCTCTTCAAACAACTTAAAGATCCGGCGGTATTCATCTAACCACGAACTTGGCTGCACAAATCCATGCGGCTCTACGGGATAAATGGCTGTTTCAAAATCGACTTTTTCAAGTTCAATCATGCGTTGTACCAAACGTACCACATCCACGAAAAACACATTATCATCCACCATAGGCGCATTCATTAATAATGGTTTTTGAAGCCCCTCAGCAAAATAAATCGGCGAACTGCGCTCATACGCAATCGGATCGATATCTGGTGTGTTCAAAATATTTGCTGTGTATGGCGTATTATAATGCGCCCAATCAGCTACTGGACGCAATGCTGCACCCGCTTGAAATAAATCAGGCGCCGTGAACAACGCCATGAATGTCATGAAGCCACCATATGAGCCGCCGTACGTTCCTATACGCTCACGATCGACATTGGCATTCGCCACTAACCAGTTGACGCCATCACGTAGATCTTGAATTTCAGGGGTACCCATTTGACGATAAATCGCGGTGCGCCAATCTCGTCCATAACCTTTTGATGCGCGATAATCCATATCCAACACCACATAACCTTGTTGAGCGAGCATATTATGGAACATGTACTCACGAAAATAGCCAGACCAACCCATATGCGAATTTTGTAAATACCCTGCCCCATGATTAAAAATCACGGCTCGTGCTGGATCTGCATCTTTAGGGTGAGATGGCATATACAAACGTGAATAAATGGGTTCATCCACATGACTCGAAGGCACTTCAATAATACTCGGTGCTTTGAAGCTCATTGCCATAAATTCTTCAGAGACAAACTGACTGATCTTAACCGGCGTTGTTGCTGACAGCGCACTAGCCACATACAATTCAGGCGGTCGGTTCATGGTTGAATGAGTTAATAACAACTGAGTGCCATCAGGGCTTAACACATAATCGGTCATCCCATTAAGCTGGGTCAATATGTCACTTTTGGGCAAGCTTGCATTGGTATCTGTCGCAACTCGGTAGATTTCATAAATGCCAGGATGCTTTTTATTCGCTTTATAATAGATGTACTGACCATCTGGGCTTTGAGTGATTTGATCAACCACAAAATCGCCCTGAGTCAATGCCTGTAATTGACCGTCAACAGGCTTTACATATAACTGAGAATAACCACTGTGTTCAGACAAAAAGTACAATGATGCCGAGTTTTTTAACCAACCAAAGCGATTAAACGCATAATTGATCCACGCTTGATCACTTAAACGATGTTGAGTCACTAAGGCTTTTTTAGCAAAATCAACCGTCACAATCCAACGATCTTTGTTATCCCACGCCTCTAGCATTATCCCGACTTGGTTGGCCGTTTCATGCCAATAAATGGGTGGTTCACTCCAATACCAACTACTAAATAAGGTAATGTCACGCGGTAAGCGATTGGTTTCATAGGTCTCACCTTTCGCCCTAGCATTTTCTGCTTTGACTGATGCAAGCACATCTTCGTTGTAGCCGGGTAATACACTTTTAGCTAGCTCGTGGGTCTTACCCGTCGTCAAATCGAGTAAGTACAACTCATCATTTTGAGGCTTTGCATCCGCGACGCGTGCGCGGACTTTTTTAGCTGCGATCCGCCCATCTTCTTGAATATAATGTGGCATGATATCGCTGTCTTGACGTAAGCTATTTTTCTTACGTGTCGCAATAATCGCCCATTTACCATTAGGCGCAACCGATACGGCAGATAAACGATGATCGTTATCAAAATAAAACGGGGTTGGCGTTAACGCTGAATTAGCCTCAACGAGCGCCTCACGATAGTCAGCCTTGTCCTTACGCTCTTGGCGCTTGACTTGGATGTATCCAATTAACTCGATTTGTTCTTGCGCGATGTAATCATCTGCGGCTTTAACCGCAACTGGTGCATCGGCAAACTTCCATGAAAAAAGCGACTGACGGATAAAGGTTTCAGGGTTAATCGCATGAATGTGCGCCCCTTGCTTAAACGATAAGCGCCCATCGAGCATAAACTGTAATTGACTAATGCTGTCTTGCCCATGCGAAAAACCATCGGCGCGATTAGTCATTTTGTCAAAAATAAACCCTTGTTTATCATATATCCAAGCAATATACCGCCCATCTTGACTGACTACGCGCTCGCTTGATTGCAATAAATGCAGATCTTTTAACGCTGCTAACGATCCATTTAACTCAACTTTTTCAGGACTCAAGGTAAACACATCTTTAACCACACTGCCCGCACGTTTTCGTTCAAATACAATCTGGTCGCCTAACACAGACCAACCGGCATTATCAGCAAAACGCCCTAACCAATCAGGATCAGACATGATTTTTTCTAGGGTAATCGTAGACGCATTATGCGCTACGATTTGGTTGTTCGCTGTGAGATGTGACGCAGAGTCTTTGGCAACAGCTGCATCTGCAATCGGTGCCGTATTTTTTCCAGAGATTGGGAGTAAGTCTTGCTCGGACTGTTGCGTCGTGGATTGACACGCCGAAAGTACTGCAAAAGCGATACACGTAATTGAAATACGCAAAGGATGTTGCATAACGTCGTCTTCCTGTCTTTATAATAGTTATTAAGTGTATGACATCACATATTGCTCTGAGGGTAAAGTGCTTCAACTTGGTATGATCTATTTTGTCTAAAATACGTTACAATAAATAATATTCTAACTACTTGAGCAAAAAACTATGAAAAAAATCATTACCCTCGTCTCGTTATTGTTTGTTTCACAATCTATTATGGCTAGCGAGTGCCCTGACGTATTAAAATTTATGAAGCGCAAACTTAATTCTCAAGAAACCGTTAATTTTTGTGAAGCTTATAAAGACAAAGCTATTTTGTTTGTAAATACTGCAAGTAAATGTGGCTTCACTCCACAGTTTGACGGTCTAGAAAAACTTTACAATGACTACAAAGACAAAAACTTTGTTGTATTAGGTTTTCCATCTGGTGACTTTAATCAAGAGTTTGACGATGAAGGCAAAACTGCCGAACTATGCGAACTCACCTATGGCGTTAAGTTTCCGATGTTTGAAACCATTGCCGTACGTGGCGATGATGCAGATCCTTTGTACCGATTATTAGCAGAAAAAGCGGGTTCAGCGCCAAAATGGAATTTTTACAAATACTTAGTCGATCGCAAAGGCAACGTAGTTGATTCTTATTCTTCATTTACCAAACCGCAAGATGAAGATTTAATTGCTGACATTGAGCGTGCTATTCAGCCATAGCGCTTTTCCACAAAACTCTATTGAACAAAAAGCTATCTTCGGATAGCTTTTTTATTGGCAAGTTTTCATTCCACTTTCCAAGACCGCCCTTCAATTCATTTACTTTGTATTAACATCTTATGATCTATTCCTCACATCAAATGAGTATATATTTTGACCATTTAATAAAAGGATAGTCTAATGTTTAAAATGAAAAGCGTGTTAGCGATCAGCACCGTATTATTATTCACTGCGTGTAGTTCAGACAATGATTCACCCGGTTTTGAATCAACCGATCCACGAGTTCCTGAAACCTCAATGTTACG